>NZ_JAJSPA010000034.1:0-35314 GCF_021282295.1 Halomonas sp. G15
GGATAACCGCTGAAGGCATCTAAGCGGGAAGCCCCCTTCAAGATGAGATCTCCCCGAGGCCTTGAGCCTCCTGAAGGGCCCAGCGAGACCAGCTGGTTGATAGGCCGGGTGTGGAAGCGCTGCAAGGTGTTGAGCTAACCGGTACTAATGGCCCGTGAGGCTTGACCATATAACACCCAAGGGGTCTGTGATGACCCACGACACCGGATACGCAGAGACGTGTCTCGTCAGCATGAATCACCGTTTTTCGCCTGACGACCATAGCGAGCGTGAACCACCTGATCCCATGCCGAACTCAGCAGTGAAACCACTCAGCGCCGATGGTAGTGTGGGGTCTCCCCATGTGAGAGTAGGTCATCGTCAGGCACTTATTCAGAAACCCCAGCCCATGGCTGGGGTTTCGTCGTTCCAGGGGTCTCCCCATGGAGAGTCCCGGAGTGCCGGCCAGATCATCGTCAGGCACTTATTCAGAAAAGCCCCGAGCATCGTGAGATGGTCGGGGCTTTTTGCGTTTGGGGTGTGCGGAAACGGGGGCGCGGGGCGCGGTTTCTGGGCAGTTACGTTTCCGGGGTGGCGCCGCATCCGATAGAATGAGGGCTTTTCCGGTCCGGGATCCCACGCATGACCATTGGTGACCTCATCCGCCTGCTCGGCGACGGCGAGTTCCACTCGGGCGAGCAGCTCGGTGAACAGCTCGGCGTGTCCCGTGCTGCGGTATGGAAGCAGCTACGCAAGCTCGAGTCCCTGGGGATCACCATGGAGGCGGTCAAGGGACAGGGCTATCGACTCGCCGAGCCCCTGGAGCTCCTCGACGGCCCGCGCATCATCGCGGACCTCTCGCACCAGGCGCGTACTCATCTGACCCGGCTCTTCGTCGAGGAGACCCTGCCATCCTCCAATGCCTTCCTGCGCGAGCGCTTCGAGCAGGGAGCAGGGCACGGCGAGGTATGCCTGGTGGAGCAGCAAAGCGCCGGGCGTGGCCGCCGTGGACGCGTCTGGTCCACCCCCTGGGGCCGCAGCCTGATGCTCTCCATGGGGTGGCGGGTGGAGTCTGGCATCGCGGTCCTGGAGGGGCTGAGCCTTGCCGTGGGGGTGGTGTTGGCCCGGGTACTGGAGAGTCATGGGGTGTCACCGCTGCTCAAGTGGCCCAACGACGTCCTCCTGGCGTTGCCCGACGGAGGGTACGGCAAGCTGGCGGGTATCCTGGTAGAGGTCAGCGGTGACGCCTCGGGTCCCTGCGAAGTGGTGATCGGCATGGGGATCAATGTCTCCCTGCCCGAGAGCTTTCGCAGCACCCTGGAACAGCCGGCCGCTGCCATCGAGGATCAGGCTGCCGGCGTGTCCCGCAATGCCCTGGCGGTCGACCTGCTGGAGGCGCTCCTGCCGCTGGTGGCGGAATTCGAACGCGATGGCTTTGCACCCTGGCGCGACGCCTGGAACGCGCGGCACGCCTTCGCCGGACGCGAGGTGGATGTGCTGAGCGGCACTGCACAAGAGGTGGCGGTGGCCGACGGTGTCGATGGCTCCGGCAACCTGGTGGTGACCCAGGAGGGGCGGCGTCGCTGCCTGGCGGGTGGTGAAATCAGCCTGCGTGTGCGCTCATGATCCTCGATCTCGATATCGGCAATACCCTCTCCAAGTGGCGTCTCAAGGATGTCGACAGCAGCGAGATCCGCTCACGTGGTGCGGTGTGGACCCGGGAGGAGTGGCGGCCGGGTGCCGATATTCCCAACCTCGATGTGGTCGAGTCGGTGCGTATCTCCAGCGTGGCGCGACGCAGCGTGCTCGAGGAGACCGTTCAGCTGCTGCGCCAGCGCGTGGGGGCCGTGCATGTGGCACACTCGAGCCCCGAGGCGCTGGGCGTCACCAATGGCTACGAGGAACCCGAGCGGCTGGGTGTCGATCGCTGGCTGGGGGTGCTGGCCGGTTACCAGCTGGTGGGAGGCTGCTGTGCGGTGGATTGCGGCAGTGCCATTACCATCGATTTCGTGCTGCCCGGCGGTCGCCACCTGGGGGGGTATATCCTGCCGGGGCTACGCCTGATGAAGGAGAGCCTCAAGCTGGGGACGCGCAACGTGGCCATCGACCCCGACAGCGAGCCGGAGGAGCTGCTGGTTCCCGGCCGACGCACGGTAGAGGCTGTGAATCATGGCATCTACATGGCGGCGGTGAGCGCCATCAATCGTGTCTACGCCGAGGTCTGTGACAGTGAGGGGGTCGCGCTGCCGTTGATGCTGACCGGTGGCGATGCCCGTGTTGTCTCCCGGGGGCTGCAGGTCCCCCACGCGGTCTGGCCCGACATGGTCTACGGGGGGTTGGAGGCCAGTTTTCCGTTGACTGCCGCCGAGCGGGCAGGGCGAATGGCAGGGGCTCCCCGCGTGCCGACACCTGTGGCACTGGAAAAGATTCGCGCCGGGCTTGCATTCTCCATGCTGCTTTGACACAATGCGCCGCGTTCCGAGGCGAAGGGCGGCGCTGCGAGTGGTGCTCCTTCGAGGCTGAAGAAGCTGATAAAACAGCGACTTGACAACCGGGGCAGCGGTGTTAAGATATGCCGCCAGTTGGAGGGGTTCCCGAGTGGCCAAAGGGAGCAGACTGTAAATCTGCCGCGAAAGCTTCGAAGGTTCGAATCCTTCCCCCTCCACCAGAATCAGATCGCGATGATCGATTTATCATCGGGGTCGCAATGAGTGGGTAGGCGGGCATAGTTCAATGGTAGAACCTCAGCCTTCCAAGCTGATGATGCGGGTTCGATCCCCGCTGCCCGCTCCAGCATCTCAGGATGCACAGGTTAGGCTCATGTAGCTCAGGGGTAGAGCACACCCTTGGTAAGGGTGAGGTCGACGGTTCAAATCCGTCCATGAGCTCCACATTGAAAAGGCGAGCCTATGCTCGCCTTTTCTCTTTCTCGCCGCTGGGTCGATCATGGTGGCGAGAGGGGTTGCCAGGCGAAGCGGCTTTCGCTATGATAGCGCCCGCTGTTGAAGGCCGCCTGCAAAGGGCGGAGCAAGGCAGATACAGGCCAGTAGCTCAATTGGCAGAGCAGCGGTCTCCAAAACCGCAGGTTGGGGGTTCGATTCCCTCCTGGCCTGCCAGCCTTCCCCAGGCTGGTGCGTTCCCAGAAGATTTCACGTTTCGATTGCCGCGCCCTGAGGAGTCTCGTTTTCATGAAACATAACGCCGAGGTGCAGGAGTCGCGCCACGACGGGCTCAAGTGGGCGGTTGTCGTCACTCTGTTGGTCCTGGCCGTGGTAGGCAACACCTACTTTGCCGATCAGGCCCTGCTCTACCGCGTATTGGGTGTCGTGGCGCTGAGTGCGCTGGCCGCTGTGGTGGCGTTTACCACTACCAAGGGCCGCGAACTCGCCGAGCTGGCCCGTGCCGCCAAGAAAGAGATTCAGCGCGTGGTATGGCCGACTCGGCCCGAGACCATCCAGACCACGGTCATCGTGCTGGTCGCCGTGCTGGTGGTCGGCCTGATGCTGTGGTTGATCGACACCCTTCTTGGCTGGGCGATGTCCGGCGTTATCGGTTAGGAGCCCCCATGTCCAAGCGTTGGTATGTCGTTCACGCCTACTCCGGCTTCGAGAAGCATGTCATGCGCTCCCTCAAGGAACGCGTGAAGATGTATGGCATGGAGGATCGCTTCGGCGAGATCCTGGTGCCGACCGAGGAAGTCGTCGAGATGCGTGACGGCAAGCGCCGCAAGAGCGAGCGCAAGTTCTATCCCGGCTATGTGCTGGTCGAGATGGAGATGGATGACGAGACCTGGCACCTGGTCAACGAGACCCCACGCGTGATGGGGTTCATCGGTGGTACCAAGGAGAAGCCGGCGCCCATCACCCAGAAAGAGGCTGACGCCATCCTGCGCCGTGTCCAGGATGGGACCGACAAGCCCAAGCCCAAGACTCTGTTCGAGCCGGGTCAGTCGGTGCGCGTCATCGATGGCCCCTTCGCCGACTTCAACGGCGTCGTCGAGGAGGTCAACTACGACAAGAGTCGCGTTCAGGTCAGTGTGCTGATCTTCGGGCGCTCGACACCTGTCGAACTGGAATTCGCGCAGGTCGAGAAAGAGTAACGCTCGACCGATGCAGGCAGGGCCGCTGCGGCGGCCGCAACACCGGGGAGCCGCAAGGCGTTATTACCCAACTGGAGTCCTATCATGGCCAAGAAAGTACAGGCTTACATCAAGCTGCAGGTCGCAGCTGGTAAGGCCAACCCGAGTCCCCCCGTGGGCCCCGCGCTGGGTCAGCACGGCGTGAACATCATGGAGTTCTGCAAGGCGTTCAACGCCGCGACCCAGGAGATCGAGCCGGGTCTGCCCACTCCCGTGGTGATCACCGTCTATTCCGACCGCAGCTTCACCTTCATCACCAAGACCCCGCCCGCGGCGGTCCTGCTGAAGAAGGCGGCTGGCATCAAGTCCGGCTCCGGTGAGCCGAACAAGAACAAGGTCGGTACCGTGACCCGTGAGCAGCTCGAAGAGATCGCCAAGACCAAGGAGCCGGATCTGACGGCTGCCGATCTCGACGCCGCGGTGCGTACCATTGCCGGTAGTGCCCGCAGCATGGGCCTGAACGTGGAGGGTCTCTGATCATGGCCAAGCTGTCCAAGCGCGCACAGATGATTAGCGAGAAGGTCGACTCCACCAAGGTCTACTCTCTCGAGGAAGCCGTGGCCCTGCTCGCCGAGCTGTCCACGGTCAAGTTCAAGGAGTCCCTGGACGTCGCCATCAACCTGGGCGTCGATCCGCGGAAATCCGACCAGGTGGTTCGCGGTGCGACCGTGATGCCCAACGGTACCGGCAAGGACGTTCGCGTCGCCGTGTTCACCCAGGGTGCCAACGCCGACGCCGCCAAGGAAGCCGGTGCCGATATCGTCGGCATGGACGACCTGGCCGAGCAGGTCAAGAAAGGCCAGCTCGACTTCGACGTGGTGATCGCCTCGCCGGACGCCATGCGCGTCGTCGGCCAGCTGGGTCAGATCCTCGGTCCGCGCGGCCTGATGCCGAACCCCAAGGTCGGCACCGTGACTCCGGACGTCGCCACCGCGGTCAAGAACGCCAAGGCCGGTCAGGTGCGCTTCCGTACCGACAAGAACGGCATCATCCATACCACCCTTGGCAAGGTCGACTTCGACGCTTCCGCCATTCAGGGCAACCTGGATGCGCTGGTCGCCGACCTGAAGAAGCTCAAGCCGAGCACCTCCAAGGGCATCTATTTCAAGAAGGTCACCCTGTCCACGACCATGGGCCCGGGTGTGACCATCGACCACTCTGGCCTGGTCTGACCGGTCAGCGGGTCGAGCAACTAGCAGTAACTTTGCGGTCCCCGTGTCGAGTCACGACTCGCCGGCGGGCACCGTCAAAGACCGCAGGCGCCGCCTCTCTTCGGAAGGGCGGCTTAATCATCCCTTCGGGGCTGGCCTGCGCAGATGGTGTTGCCGCCAGGCTTCTGGTGAGCACCATCACCCAGGACTTCCGGCTCGCCCTCGGGCGGTCGGAAGAGATGGTAACCACCGGAACCCTCATCGCGAGGTTCCGGCACGAAGGAGTGATCACTGTGCCACTAGCACTCGAAGGCAAGAAGGCGATTGTTGCCGAGGTCAGTGAAGCGGCCAAGGATGCTCTCTCCGTCGTAGTTGCCGATTCTCGCGGCGTCACGGTCAGCAAGATGACCGACCTGCGCAAGCAGGCCCGCGAGAATGGCGTCCAGATCCGTGTTGTCCGCAACACCCTGGCACGCCGCGCCCTGTCCGGAACTCCCTGGGAGATCCTGGACGAGACCTTCTCGGGTCCGACCCTGCTGGCCTTCTCCTATGAGCACCCGGGCGCCGCTGCCCGTCTGTTCAAGGAGTTCGCCAAGGAGGAGAAGAACTTCGAGGTCAAGGCGCTGGCCTACGAAGGTGAGCTGATCCCGGCCACCGATCTCGACCGTCTGGCGACGCTGCCGACCTACGACGAGGCGATTGCCAAGCTGATGTCCGTCATGAAAGAGGCATCCGCCGGCAAGCTGGTCCGTACCCTGGCCGCCCTGCGCGATCAGAAGCAGGAAGAAGCCGCCTGAACGGCGAACTCCTGCAGGCAGCCTGAATCGAATATTGAATCCCGAGTCGACGCTCAAGTTCGACTCCCGCAAAGTTAGGAAACGTGACAATGGCACTGACCAAAGAAGACATCATCAACGCCGTCTCCGACATGTCCGTCATGGAAGTGGTCGAGCTGATCGAGGCCATGGAAGAGAAGTTCGGCGTGTCTGCCGCTGCCGCCGTCGTGGCCGGCCCGGCTGCCGGTGGTGAAGCCGCTGCCGAAGAGCAGACCGAGTTCGACCTGGTGCTGACCAGCGCCGGCGACAAGAAGGTCAACGTGATCAAGGTTGTCCGCGAGATCACCGGCCTGGGCCTGAAGGAAGCCAAGGGTGCCGTCGACGGCGCGCCGGCGACCATCAAGGAAGGCATGTCCAAGGAAGACGCAGAAGCGGCCAAGGCCAAGCTGGAAGAAGCCGGCGCGGGCGTGGAGCTCAAGTAAGTCCTTGAGCGACATGGCTTCACGCGCTGCGTAAGCTTCCACGGCTGGTGGCGGGACACCCGCTGCCGGCCTTTTTCTGTTGTCACTGGCCGCTGCCACGGCAGCCCGGCCAGCCGAATTCCAGAAGGCGAGCGACCCTCGAGGCGCTTGCCTTCATCGCCTGACGGAGCCGCATCCCGTCGGGTGGCGCCGACCACGCATCGGTCACCCATGGTGAACAAGCTGGGGAATACAGATGGCTTACTCATACACTGAGAAAAAACGCATCCGCAAGGATTTCGGCAAACTGCCCCAAGTGATGGATGTGCCCTACCTGCTGGCGATCCAGCTTGATTCCTATTACGACTTCCTCCAGCAGGACCGTGCGCCCGAGGAGCGTCTTGAGGTCGGCCTTCACGCCGCCTTCCGGTCGGTGTTCCCGATCGAGAGCTTCTCCGGCAATGCCGCCCTGGAGTACGTCAGCTACCGCTTCGGCACTCCGGCCTTCGACGTCAAGGAGTGCCAGCTGCGTGGCGTCACCTACTCGGCTCCCCTGCGCGTCAAGGTTCGCCTGATCATCTATGACAAGGAGTCATCCAACAAGGCGATCAAGGACATCAAGGAGCAGGAAGTCTACATGGGGGAGATCCCCCTGATGACCGAGAACGGTACCTTCGTGGTTAACGGTACCGAGCGTGTCATCGTCTCCCAGCTGCATCGTTCGCCCGGCGTGTTCTTCGACCATGACAAGGGCAAGAGCCACTCCTCAGGCAAGCTGCTCTACTCCGCCCGGGTGATCCCCTACCGTGGCTCCTGGCTCGACTTCGAGTTCGATCCGAAGGACAACGTCTTCGTCCGTATCGACCGTCGCCGCAAGCTGCCGGCCACGGTGCTGCTGCGTGCCCTGGGCATGAGCGCCGAGGAAGTTCTCGACGAGTTCTTCGAGACCAGCACCTTCCACATCGAGAAGAACGGCTTCTCTGTGGAGCTGGTGCCGTCACGCCTGCGCGGCGAGACCGCCACCTTCGACATCAAGGATGCCGATGGTGGCATCATCGTCGAGGAAGGGCGTCGCATCACCCAGAAGCATATCCGCCAGCTGGAGAAGGTCGGCCTCGAGCGTCTCGAGGTGCCGATGGAGTACCTGTTCGGCAAGACCCTGGCCAAGGATCAGGTCGATCCCAACACCGGCGAGCTGATCTGCCCCTGCAACACTGAGATCACCCCGGAGCTGCTCGAGCGCGTCGGTCAGGCCGGTATCACCAGCCTCGAGACCCTCTACACCAACGACCTCGACTGCGGGCCCTTCGTCTCGGATACCCTCAAGCTGGATACCACCGGTTCCCAGCTCGAGGCGCTGGTCGAGATCTACCGCATGATGCGTCCCGGCGAGCCGCCCACCAAGGAGGCCGCCGAGACCCTGTTCAACAACCTGTTCTTCAGCGAGGACCGCTACGACCTCTCCGGCGTCGGCCGCATGAAGTTCAACCGCCGCCTGCGTCGCGACAGCGACACCGGTGCCGGCGTGCTCGACCGTCGCGATATCCTCGACGTGCTCAAGGAGCTGATCTACATCCGTAACGGCTACGGCGAGGTGGACGATATCGACCACCTGGGCAACCGTCGTATCCGCTGCGTGGGCGAGATGGCCGAGAACCAGTTCCGTGTCGGCCTGGTGCGCGTCGAGCGTGCGGTCAAGGAGCGTCTCTCCATGGCCGAGAGCGAGGGCCTGATGCCCCAGGACCTGATCAACGCCAAGCCCGTCGCCGCGGCGGTCAAGGAGTTCTTCGGTTCCAGCCAGCTCTCCCAGTTCATGGACCAGAACAACCCGCTCTCCGAGGTCACCCACAAGCGCCGCGTCTCCGCGCTCGGCCCGGGCGGCCTGACCCGTGAGCGGGCCGGCTTCGAGGTGCGTGACGTCCACGTCACCCACTACGGCCGTCTGTGCCCGATCGAGACCCCGGAAGGTCCCAACATCGGCCTGATCAACTCCCTGGCCACCTACAGCCACACCAACAGCTACGGCTTCCTCGAGACGCCGTACCGCAAGGTCGTGGATCGCAAGGTGACCGACGATGTGGTCCACCTCTCGGCCATCGAGGAGGGCGACTTCGTCATCGCCCAGGCCTCCGCCACCGTGGACGAGGCCGGCCAGCTGATCGATGACCTGGTGCAGGTGCGTCACAAGGGCGAGACCACCTTCATGCGTCCCGAGCAGGTGACGCTGATGGACGTCTCGCCGCGCCAGGTAGTCTCCGTGGCCGCGGCGCTGATCCCGTTCCTCGAGCACGATGACGCCAACCGCGCCCTGATGGGTGCCAACATGCAGCGTCAGGCGGTACCCACCCTGCGCGCCGACAAGCCGCTGGTCGGCACCGGCATGGAGCGTTTCGTGGCCCGCGACTCCGGCGTCTGCGCCGTGGCACGTCGTGGCGGCGTGATCGACTCCGTGGATGCCAAGCGCATCGTGGTGCGGATCAACGAGGACGAGATCATCGGCGGCGAGGCCGGCGTTGATATCTACAACCTCACCAAGTACGTGCGCTCCAACCAGAACACCTGTCAGAACCAGCGTCCGATCGTGCGTCCCGGCGACTCCGTGGCCCGCGGCGACATCCTGGCCGACGGTCCCTCGGTGGACATGGGCGACCTGGCCCTGGGCCAGAACATGCGCATCGCCTTCATGCCGTGGAACGGCTACAACTTCGAGGACTCCATCCTGCTCTCCGAGCGGGTCGTCCAGGAGGACCGTTTCACCACCATCCATATCCAGGAGCTGACCTGCGTCTCCCGCGACACCAAGCTGGGGCCGGAGGAGATCACCTCCGATATCCCCAACGTCGGCGAGTCGGCGCTCTCCAAGCTGGATGAGGCCGGTGTGGTCTACATCGGTGCCGAGGTCGGTCCGGGCGATATCCTGGTCGGCAAGGTCACGCCCAAGGGCGAGACCCAGCTGACGCCGGAAGAGAAGCTGCTGCGCGCCATCTTCGGCGAGAAGGCCAGCGACGTTAAGGACACCTCCCTGCGTGCCCCCACCGGCATGAAGGGCACCGTCATCGACGTCCAGGTGTTTACCCGCGACGGCGTGGAGAAGGACTCGCGTGCGCTCTCCATCGAGCAGATGCAGCTCGACGAGGTTCGCAAGGACCTCCAGGAGACCTACCGCATCGCCGAGGACGCCACCTTCGAGCGCCTCAAGCGGACCCTGAGCGGCCAGGCCGTCAACGGCGGGCCCCAGCTCAAGAAGGGTGATGTGCTCTCCACGAGCTATCTCGAGGAGCTGCCGCGTCAGCAGTGGTTCAAGCTGCGCCTGCAGGACGAGGCTCTCAACGAGCTGCTGGCCCAGGCCGACGAGCAGCTGGAGACGCGTCGCAAGGAGATGGACGAGCGCTTCGAGGACAAGAAGCGCAAGCTGACCCAGGGCGACGACCTGGCGCCCGGCGTGCTCAAGATCGTCAAGGTCTACATGGCGGTGAAGCGTCGCCTGCAGCCGGGCGACAAGATGGCCGGCCGCCACGGTAACAAGGGTGTCATCTCGGCGATCATGCCCATCGAGGACATGCCCTTCGACGACCAGGGTGAGCCGGTGGACGTGGTGTTGAATCCGCTGGGCGTGCCGTCGCGCATGAACGTGGGGCAGATCCTGGAGACCCACCTGGGCCTCGCCGCCTGGGGGCTGGGTCGCAAGATCGACGGCCTGCTGCGCGATGCCCGCGAACAGCAGGTGGCCGAGATCCGCGACTTCCTGGGGCAGGTCTACAACTCCACCCCGGGCACCCGTGTCGAGGAGCTCGAGTCGCTCACCGATGACGAGGTGATCGCCCTGGCCAAGAACCTGAAGGCGGGCGTGCCGATGTCCACGCCGGTGTTCGACGGTGCCGACGAGCACGAGATCAAGCACCTGCTGCGGCTGGCCGAGCTGCCGGATTCCGGCCAGATGACGCTCTACGACGGCCGTACCGGTGACGCCTTCGATCGTCCGGTGACCGTCGGCTACATGTACATGCTCAAGCTCAACCACCTGGTGGACGACAAGATGCATGCGCGTTCCACCGGCTCCTACTCGCTGGTCACCCAGCAGCCGCTGGGCGGCAAGGCGCAGTTCGGTGGTCAGCGCTTCGGTGAGATGGAGGTCTGGGCCCTGGAGGCGTACGGCGCCGCCTACACCCTCCAGGAGATGCTCACCGTCAAGTCCGACGACGTGGAGGGTCGCACCAAGATGTACAAGAACATCGTGGATGGCGACCACGCCATGCAGGCGGGCATGCCGGAATCCTTCAACGTGCTGGTGAAGGAGATCCGCTCGCTGGGCATCGACATCGAGCTCGAGAGCTGAGGCGGCCGACGCTTCACATTATGACGGTCCGCGGGGGCGGCAGCAGTGCCCCCGCCCATGACAACTCCGCAGCGGAGCCGACCCCATGAAAGATTTGGTGAAAGTCCTCAAATCGCAGTCTCAGTCCGACGAGTTCGACGCGATCAAGATTACCCTGGCGTCCCCGGACATGATCCGCTCCTGGTCGTTCGGCGAGGTCAAGAAGCCCGAGACCATCAACTACCGTACCTTCAAGCCGGAGCGGGACGGCCTTTTCTGCGCCAAGATCTTCGGCCCGGTGAAGGACTACGAGTGCCTGTGCGGCAAGTACAAGCGCATGAAGCACCGTGGGATCATCTGCGAGAAGTGCGGCGTCGAGGTGACCAAGGCCGCCGTGCGTCGCGAGCGCATGGGCCACATCGAGCTGGCAAGCCCGGTCGCCCATATCTGGTTCCTGAAGTCGCTGCCCTCGCGCATCGGCATGTTCCTGGACATGACCCTGCGTGACATCGAGCGCGTGCTCTACTTCGAGAGCTTCGTGGTCATCGATCCGGGCATGACCACGCTGGAGCGTGGCCAGCTGCTCAACGACGAGCAGTACTTCGAGGCCCTCGAGGAGTTCGGTGACGACTTCGACGCCCGCATGGGTGCCGAGGCAGTCCAGGCGCTGCTCAAGGACATCGACATGCTCGAGGAGATCGAGCGCCTGCGCGAGGAGATCCCGCAGACCAACTCCGAGACCAAGATCAAGAAGCTCTCCAAGCGGCTCAAGCTGCTGGAGGCCTTCCAGGGCTCCGGCAACGACCCGGCGTGGATGGTCATGGAGGTGCTGCCGGTACTGCCGCCGGACCTGCGTCCGCTGGTGCCGCTGGACGGTGGCCGCTTCGCCACCTCCGACCTCAACGACCTCTACCGTCGCGTGATCAACCGCAACAACCGCCTCAAGCGGCTGCTCGACCTCAATGCGCCCGACATCATCGTGCGCAACGAGAAGCGCATGCTGCAGGAGGCGGTGGATGCGCTGCTGGACAACGGCCGTCGCGGCCGGGCCATCACCGGCTCCAACAAGCGCCCGCTGAAGTCCCTGGCCGACATGATCAAGGGCAAGCAGGGTCGCTTCCGCCAGAACCTGCTGGGCAAGCGCGTCGACTACTCCGGCCGCTCGGTCATCACCGTGGGCCCGACCCTGCGCCTGCACCAGTGCGGCCTGCCCAAGAAGATGGCGCTGGAGCTGTTCAAGCCGTTCATCTACTCCAAGCTTCAGTCGCTGGGGCATGCCTCCACGATCAAGGCCGCCAAGAAGATGGTCGAGCGCGAGACGGCGGAGGTGTGGGACATCCTCGCCGACGTCATCCGCGAGCATCCGGTGCTGCTCAACCGCGCCCCGACCCTGCACCGCCTCGGCATCCAGGCCTTCGAGCCGCTGCTGATCGAGGGCAAGGCGATCCAGCTGCACCCGCTGGTGTGTGCCGCCTACAACGCCGACTTCGACGGTGACCAGATGGCGGTCCACGTGCCGCTGACCCTGGAAGCCCAGCTCGAGGCGCGCACGCTGATGATGGCGACCAACAACGTGCTGTCGCCGGCCAACGGCGAGCCGATCATCGTGCCCTCCCAGGACGTGGTGCTGGGTCTCTACTACATGACCCGCGAGAAGATCAACGCCAAGGGCGAGGGCATGGTGTTCTCCGACCTCAACGAGGTGGAGCGCGCCTTCAACACCCAGCATGTGGCTCTGCATGCCCGCATCAAGGTGCGCCTGGACGAGGTGCTGATCGACGAGGAGAGCGGAGAGAAGACCCATCAGCGCGTACTGCGTGACACCACCGTGGGTCGTGCGCTGCTGTTCCGCATCCTGCCGGAGGGCGTGCCCTTCGAGCTGGTCGACCAGCCGATGAAGAAGAAGGCGATCTCGGGCCTGCTCAACGAGGTGTATCGCCGCGCCGGCCTCAAGCCGACGGTGATCTTCGCCGACCAGCTGATGTACACCGGCTTCCGCCTGGCCACCTGGTCCGGCGCCTCCATCGGCGTCAACGACTTCGTCATCCCGGACGCCAAGGCCGAGATCGTCGAGGGCGCCGAGGAGGAGGTGAAGGAGATCGAGGACCAGTTCTCCTCGGGCCTCGTCACCGCCGGCGAGAAGTACAACAAGGTGATCGACATCTGGTCCAAGGCCAACGACAAGGTGGCCAAGGCGATGATGGCGGGCATTTCCAAGGAGACCGTGGTCGACCGCGAAGGCAAGGAGGTCGAACAGGACTCCTTCAACAGCGTGTTCATCATGGCCGACTCCGGTGCCCGGGGTAGCGCCGCCCAGATCCGTCAGCTGGCCGGCATGCGTGGCCTGATGGCCAAGCCGGATGGCTCGATCATCGAGACGCCGATCGTCGCCAACTTCCGTGAGGGCCTGAACGTACTCCAGTACTTCATCTCCACCCACGGTGCCCGTAAGGGTCTGGCGGATACCGCACTCAAGACCGCCAACTCCGGTTACCTGACCCGTCGCCTGGTCGACGTGGCCCAGGACATGGTGATCACCGAGAAGGACTGCGGCACCGAGCGTGGCCTGACCCTGCACCCGGTCATCGAGGGCGGCGATATCATCGTCTCCCTGGCCCAGCGCGTGCTGGGTCGTGTGGTCGCCCAGGACGTCATCGACCCGGCCAGCGACGAGGTGCTGATTCCGCGCGGCACGCTGCTCGACGAGAAGTGGTGCGCCGAGCTCGACACCATGGGCGTCGACGAGATCGTGGTGCGCAGCGCGATCAGCTGCCAGACCGCCCATGGCGTCTGTTCGGCCTGCTACGGCCGCGACCTGGCGCGTGGCCACGAGGTCAACATCGGCGAGTCCGTGGGCGTCATCGCCGCCCAGTCCATCGGTGAGCCGGGTACCCAGCTGACCATGCGGACCTTCCACATCGGTGGTGCGGCCTCGCGGGCCTCCGCGGTGGACAGCGTCCAGGTCAAGCACGGCGGCAAGGTGCGTCTGCACAACATCAAGTACGTGGAGCGCGCCGACGGCAAGCTGGTGGTGGTTTCCCGCTCCAGCGCCCTGGCCGTCGCCGACGATCATGGCCGTGAGCGCGAGTACTACAAGCTGCCCTACGGCGCCGAACTGTCGGTGCGCGACGGCGACAGCGTCGAGGCCGGCCAGGCGGTGGCCAAGTGGGACCCGCACACCCACCCCATCGTCGCAGAGGCCGAGGGTGCCGTGCAGTACGCCGACATGGACGAGGGCGTCACCATCCACCGCAGCGTGGACGAGATGACCGGCCTCTCCTCCATCGAGGTGATCGAGGCGGCGGCGCGTCCCATGGCCGGTCGCGACAAGCGCCCGATGATCCTGCTCAACGACGAGTCCGGCCAGCCGGTCACCGTCACCGGCTCCGACACCCCGGTGCAGTACCCGCTGCCCGGCAAGTCGATCGTCACCGCCGACAACGGCGCGAAGATCGGCGTCGGTGAGGTGGTCGCACGCATCCCGGTGGAGGCGTCCGGCAACAAGGACATCACCGGTGGTCTGCCGCGGGTCGCCGACCTGTTCGAGGCGCGCAAGCCCAAGGAACCGTCGATCCTCGCCGAGATCAGCGGCGTGATCAGTTTCGGCAAGGAGACCAAGGGCAAGCGTCGCCTGACCATCACCCCGCAGGACGGCGACCCCTACGAGGCGCTGATCCCGAAGTGGCGTCAGATCGCCGTCTTCGAGGGCGAGTCGGTGGAGAAGGGCGAGGTCATCTCCGATGGCCCCAGCAACCCCCACGATATCCTGCGTCTGCTGGGTGTGGAGGAGCTGGCCAAGTACATCACCGCCGAGATCCAGGAGGTCTACCGCCTCCAGGGCGTGGGCATCAACGACAAGCACATCGAGGTGATCGTGCGTCAGATGCTGCGCAAGGTGGAGATCACCGATGCCGGTGATTCCGACTTCATTCCCGGCGACCAGGCCGAGCTGGTCCGCGTTCTCGAGCAGAATGCGCGTCTCGAGAAGGAAGAGAAGTTCCCGGCCAAGTACCAGCGCGTGCTGCTGGGTATCACCAAGGCCAGCCTGGCCACCGAGTCGTTCATCTCCGCGGCCTCCTTCCAGGAGACCACGCGAGTGCTAACCGAGGCGGCGGTGACCGGCAAGCGCGACTACCTGCGCGGCCTGAAGGAAAACGTGGTGGTGGGACGTCTGATCCCGGCCGGTACCGGCCTGACCCACCACGCCGAGCGGCGCCGCCGGCGCGATGGCGTGGTGGAGCCCGCCGCGCCCTCGGCCCACGATGTCGAGCAGGAGCTGGGCGCCCAGCTCACCGCGCTGGACTCGGACGACGACGAGATCTGACATCCACCGACCCGGGTCCGGCCGCCATGGCGGTCGGGCTTGACGGTCGGGGGCGTCAGCCAGTAGAATGCGCAGCCTTTAACAGTGGGGCGGGTGCGCCCGCACCCGCTGATGAGGCAGCGCAGTACAGGAAAGCGAGCGGCTACCTCGCTTCCGCCAAGGCAACCCATTGGAGCAATAGATGGCAACGATCAATCAGCTGGTGCGCAAGCCGCGCAAGCGCCCCGTCACCAAGAGTGACGTGCCGGCGCTGCAGGCCTGCCCTCAGAAGCGCGGCGTCTGCACCCGCGTCTACACGACCACCCCGAAGAAGCCGAACTCCGCACTGCGTAAGGTGTGCCGTGTTCGTCTGACCAACGGCTACGAGGTCTCCTCGTACATCGGTGGTGAGGGTCACAACCTCCAGGAGCACTCCGTGGTGCTGATCCGCGGCGGTCGAGTCAAGGACCTTCCCGGTGTGCGTTATCACACCGTGCGTGGCGCCCTGGACACCTCCGGCGTGCAGAACCGTAAGCAGGGCCGTTCCAAGTACGGTGCCAAGCGTCCCAAGGCCTGATCGGCCCGGATCGCGATTACACCACCAATTGATACCGGTCTGATAAGAGTAAGGTCGGGCGTCGCGGCTTCGAGAGGAGTGTGCGGGAGTCCCGGGTTTACCTGAAGGACCCTTCAACAGAGGGCTTATCATGCCTAGAAGAAGAGTTGCGGCCAAGCGCGAGATCCTGCCGGATCCCAAGTTCGGAAGCGAGCGCCTGGCGAAGTTCATGAACCACCTGATGATCGGCGGCAAGAAGTCCGTAGCTGAGCGCATCGTCTATGGTGCGCTGGACAGGGTTGCCGAGCGCAGTAACGAAGAGCCGCTGGAGATCTTCGACAAGGCGCTGGAAAGCATCCAGCCCATGGTCGAGGTGAAGTCTCGCCGCGTTGGCGGTGCGACCTATCAGGTGCCGGTCGAGGTGCGTCCGTCGCGCCGTCAGGCGCTGGCCATGCGTTGGCTGGCCGATGCCGCACGTCGCCGTGGTGAGAAGACCATGGTGCTGCGTCTCGCCGGCGAGATGCTCGACGCCGCCGAGGGCAAGGGTTCTGCGGTCAAGAAGCGTGAAGACGTGCACCGTATGGCAGAAGCCAACAAGGCCTTCTCTCACTACCGGTTCTGATCAGCGCTTCCAAACGCATCGCCAACCAACGGGGAGTTCCACCGTGGCTCGCAAAACTCCGCTAAAACGCTATCGCAATATCGGGATCGTCGCCCACGTCGATGCCGGCAAGACCACCACGACCGAGCGCGTGCTGTTCTACACCGGTATCAACCACAAGCTGGGCGAGACCCACGAAGGTGCCTCCACCACCGACTGGATGGAGCAGGAGCAGGAGCGTGGTATCACCATCACCTCCGCTGCCGTGACCACCTTCTGGAAGGGCATGAACCACCAGTTCGATGAGCACCGCGTCAACATCATCGACACCCCTGGACACGTCGACTTCACCATCGAGGTGGAGCGCTCGCTGCGCGTGCTCGACGGTGCAGTAGTCGTGCTGTGCGGCTCTTCCGGTGTGCAGCCGCAGACCGAGACCGTCTGGCGTCAGGCCAACAAGTACGAAGTCCCGCGCATGGTGTTCGTCAACAAGATGGACCGCACCGGTGCCGACTTCTTCATGGTCGTCGACCAGCTCAAGGATCGCCTGGGTGCCAACGCCGTGCCGATCCAGATCAACTGGGGCACCGAGGAAGACTTCAAGGGCGTCATCGACCTGATCGAGATGAAGGCCATCCTGTGGAACGAGGCCGACCTCGGCGCCACCTATGACCTGGTCGATATCCCCGCCGAGCTCCAGGAGACCGCGGAGAAGTACCGCGAGGAGATGGTCGAGGCCGCCGCCGAAGCCTCCGAAGAGCTGATGGACAAGTACCTCGAGGGCGGTGAGCTCACCAAGGAAGAGATCAAGGCCGGTCTGCGTCGTCGTACCCTCGACAACGAGATCGTACTGGTCACCTGTGGCTCCGCGTTCAAGAACAAGGGCGTGCAGGCCGTGCTGGACGCCGTGGTCGAGTACCTGCCGTCGCCCACCGAGGTCAAGGCCATCGAGGGTGAGCTGGACGACAAGGACGGCACCGTCGAGACCCGCGAGGCGGACGACAGCGCTCCCTTCGCTGCCCTGGCGTTCAAGATCGCCACCGACCCCTTCGTCGGCACCCTGACCTTCATCCGCGTCTACTCCGGCGTGCTCAACTCCGGCGACAGCGTCTACAACTCCGTCAAGCAGAAGAAGGAGCGTGTGGGTCGTATCGTCCAGATGCACGCCAACTCCCGCGAGGAGATCAAGGAAGTGCGCGCCGGCGATATCGCCGCCTGTATCGGCCTCAAGGACGTCACCACCGGTGACACCCTGTGCGACCTGAACGACAAGATCGTCCTCGAGCGCATGGAGTTCCCGGATCCGGTCATCTCCGTGGCTGTCGAGCCGAAGTCCAAGGCCGACCAGGAGAAGATGGGTGTTGCACTGGGCAAGCTGGCCCAGGAAGACCCCTCCTTCCAGGTGCGCACCGACGAGGAGACCGGTCAGACGATCATCTCCGGCATGGGCGAGTTGCACCTCGATATCCTCGTCGACCGCATGCGTCGCGAGTTCAAGGTCGAGGCCAACATCGGCAAGCCGCAGGTGGCCTACCGCGAGACCATTCGCGGCACGGTGGAGCAGGAAGGCAAGTTCGTGCGCCAGTCCGGCGGTCGCGGCCAGTACGGCCACGTCCACCTGCGCATCGAACCGCTCACCGCGGAAGACAAGGGCGAAGATGAAGACATGCACTTCAAATTCGCTTCAGAGATCGTCGGCGGCGTGGTTCCCAAGGAATACGTGCCGGCCGTCGAGAAAGGGGCCTACGAGCAGCTGCAGAACGGTGTCATCGCGGGCTACCCGATGATCGACGTCAAGGTTACGCTGTACGATGGTTCCTACCACGACGTGGACTCCAACGAGACCGCGTTCAAGGTCGCTTCTTCCATGGCGGTCAAGGAAGGCGCCAAGAAGGCCAAGGCGGTACTGCTCGAGCCGGTGATGAAGGTCGAGGTCGTGACCCCCGAGGACTTCATGGGTGATGTCATGGGCGACCTGAACCGCCGTCGCGGTCTGGTATCAGGCATGGATGACTCGTCCATGGGCAAGATCATCCGCGCCAGGGTTCCGTTGGCTGAGATGTTCGGTTACGCGACCGATCTGCGTTCTCAGACCCAGGGACGCGCAAGCTACGTCATGGAGTTTGCGGATTACGAAGAGGCGCCGTCCAGCGTCGTTGAAGCCGTCATCAACCAAAACGGTTAACCGTTAGCTAACGTAAAGAGGTTATAGCAGTGGCTAAGGAAAAATTTGAGCGTTCCAAACCGCACGTCAACGTCGGCACCATCGGTCACGTCGACCACGGCAAGACCACTCTGACTGCGGCCCTGACCCGCGTCTCCGCCGAGGTGTTCGGTGGCGACTGGAGCGAGTTCGACGCCATCGACAACGCTCCTGAAGAGCGTGAGCGTGGTATCACCATCGCCACCTCCCACGTGGAGTACCAGTCCGAGGCGCGTCACTACGCCCACGTCGACTGCCCGGGACACGCCGACTACGTCAAGAACATGATCACCGGTGCTGCCCAGATGGACGGCGCTATCCTGGTCGTGTCCGCCGCCGACGGCCCCATGCCGCAGACCCGCGAGCACATCCTGCTGTCGCGTCAGGTCGGCGTGCCGTACATCGTCGTGTTCCTGAACAAGGCCGACATGGTCGACGACGAAGAGCTGCTCGAGCTGGTCGAGATGGAAGTTCGTGAGCTCCTCGACGAGTACGACTTCCCGGGTGACGACACCCCGATCATCACCGGTTCCGCCCTGATGGCCCTGGAAGGCAAGGACGACAACGGCATGGGTACCACCGCCGTTGCCAACCTGATCAAGGCCCTGGACGACTACATCCCGGAGCCGGAGCGTGCCATCGATCAGCCGTTCCTGATGCCGATCGAGGACGTGTTCTCCATCTCCGGTCGCGGCACCGTGGTTACCGGTCGTGTCGAGCGCGGCATCGTCAAGGCTGGCGAGGAAGTCGAGATCGTCGGTATCAAGGACACCGTCAAGACCGTCGTCACCGGCGTCGAGATGTTCCGCAAGCTGCTCGACGAAGGTCGTGCCGGTGAGAACGTCGGCGCCCTGCTGCGTGGCACCAAGCGTGACGACGTCGAGCGTGGTCAGGTCCTGGCCAAGCCGGGCACCATCACCCCGCACACCAAGTTCGAGGCCGAGGTGTACGTGCTGAGCAAGGACGAGGGTGGTCGTCACACTCCGTTCTTCAAGGGCTACCGTCCGCAGTTCTACTTCCGTACCACCGACATCACCGGTACCTGTGAACTGCCGGAAGGCGTCGAGATGGTCATGCCGGGCGACAACGTCAAGATGGTTGTCACCCTGATCGCCCCGATCGCCATGGATGACGGCCTGCGCTTCGCCATCCGTGAAGGTGGCCGCACCGTCGGCGCCGGCGTCGTGGCCAAGATCATCGAGTAAGCGTTTCGCTGCTTGAACGATCGAAGGGGGCTCCGTGAGGAGCCCCCTTCTGCGCACCGGTAACGAGTGTTTGACTCTCGTCGCCGGCGTGCCTATAATGCGCATCCTTTGAATGCGTGGGTTGACGGCTCGCGCCGTCAGAATCCATTGGAGTTAGGGCAAATGCAGAACCAGAAGATTCGCATTCGGTTGAAGGCCTTCGACCATCGCCTGATCGACCAGTCCGCCGCGGAGATTGTCGAAACCGCCAAGCGTACCGGCGCCCAGGTTCGTGGTCCGATTCCTCTGCCGACCAACCGCGAGCGCTACACCGTGCTGATCTCGCCGCACGTCAACAAGGACGCGCGCGACCAGTACGAGATCCGCACGCACAAGCGCGTGCTCGATATCGTCGAGCCGACGGAGAAGACCGTCGATGCCCTGATGAAGCTCGATCTCGCCGCCGGCGTGGACGTGCAGATCAAGCTCGACTGATTTTTACACTAGACACGCGGCCCAGCGCTCGGCAATCCGTTCGAGCAGCAGCCGCCGCGCCGTGAGGCGCTACACAACGTGCTAGTGGAATGCTCTGGAAAGGGCAGCCATAGCGGGTGATAGCCCCGTACACTATAGGAGACTGAGAATGACTATCGGTTTAGTCGGCAAGAAGGCCGGGATGACCCGTGTCTTCACCGAAGATGGCGCCTCCGTGCCCGTGACCGTGATCGAGGTTGAGCCTAACCGCGTCACTCGCGTCAAGTCCGTCGAGAGCGACGGCTACGCAGCGGTTCAGGTCACAACCGGCTCCCGCAAGGCCAAGCACCTGTCGAAGGCCCAGGCTGGGCAGTTCGCCAAGGCAGGTATCGAGGCCGGTCGTTCGCTGATGGAGTTCCGCCTTGCAGAAGGTGACGAGGCTCCGGAAGTGGGCGGCGAACTCACCGTATCCCTCTTCGAAGCTGGTCAGATTATCGATGTGACCGGCAGCTCCAAGGGCAAGGGCTTCCAGGGCGCAGTCAAGCGCTGGAACTTCCGCACCCAGGACAACAGCCACGGTAACTCCCTGTCGCACCGCGCGCCGGGTTCCATCGGCATGTGCCAGACCCCTGGACGAGTGTTCAAGGGCAAGAAGATGGCCGGCCAGATGGGCAACGTGCGTTGCACCGTCCAGAGTCTCGAAGTCGTCCGCGTCGATGCCGAACGTAACCTGCTGCTGGTCAAGGGCGCCGTGCCCGGTGCCACTGGCAGTGACGTCATCGTGCGCAGCGCCGTGAAAGCTGGCTGAAGGGGAACTTACCGATGAATCTGAATCTTGCTGCCGGCGCCGGCACCGTCGATGTGTCCGACGCCACCTTTGGCAAAGAATTCAATGAAGCGCTCGTCCACCAGGTCGTCACCGCCTATCTGGCCGGTGGTCGTCAGGGTACTCGCGCTCAGAAGAACCGTTCCGACGTGCGTGGCGGCGGCAAGAAGCCGTGGCGTCAGAAGGGCACCGGTCGCGCTCGCGCCGGCACCATCCGCTCTCCGCTGTGGCGCAGCGGCGGCGTGACCTTTGCGGCTCGTCCCCAGGACTACACCCAGAAGGTCAACCGCAAGATGTACCGTGCGGCGATGCGCTCCATCCTCTCCGAGCTGGTGCGTCAGGATCGTCTGGTGGCCGTCGAGGAGATCACCGTCGACGCTCCCAAGACCAAGCAGCTGGTCGCCAAGCTCAACGAGCTGGGCCTGGAGAAGGTGCTGATCGTCACCGAGGAAGTCGACGAGAAGCTCTACCTGGCCGCCCGCAACATCCCCAACGTGGATGTGGTCGATGTGGCCGCCGCCGATCCGGTGAGCCTGGTCGCCTTCGACAAGGTGCTGGCCACCGTCTCCGCCCTGCGTAAATTCGAGGAGAAGCTGGCATGAACCAGGAGCGTGTATTCAAGGTGCTGCTCGGTCCGCACGTGACCGAAAAGGCCGCCATGGCTGCCGAACGCAACCAGTACGTGTTCAAGGTGGCCGGCGACGCGACCAAGCCCGAGATCAAGAAGGCCGTCGAGGCCCTGTTCGGCAAGAAGGTCGACCGCGTTCAGGCGTTGAACGTCAAGGGCAAGACCAAGCGCACCGCGCAGGGTCTGGGTCACCGCAAGGGGTATCGCAAGGCCTACGTTACGCTGGCCGCCGGCGAGACCCTTGAAGACTTCTCTGGCGCCGAATAAGGGCAGGAGTACGGATAATGGCAATCGTCAAGACCAAACCCACATCCGCCGGTCGTCGCCACCTTGTCAAGGTCGTGAACGACGAGCTGCACAAGGGTGCTCCCTATGCACCCCTGCTCGAGAAGCAGTCGCGCAGCGGTGGACGTAACAACAACGGTCGCATCACCACCCGCCACGTGGGCGGTGGTCACCGTCAGCACTACCGGATCATCGACTTCAAGCGCACCAAGGATGGCGTTCCGGCCATCGTCGAGCGTCTTGAGTACGATCCGAACCGCAGCGCCAACATCGCGCTGCTCAAGTACCTGGACGGCGAGCGCCGCTACATCATTGCCCCCAAGGGCGTGAGTGTAGGCGACCGTCTTGAGTCCGGCGTCAACGCGGCGATCAAGAAGGGCAATGCGCTTCCGCTGCGTAACATCCCGCTGGGTTCCACCGTGCACTGCATCGAGCTCAAGCCCGGCAAGGGCGCCCAGATCGCTCGCAGCGCCGGTACCAGCGCCCAGCTGGTCGCCCGTGAAGGCAACTACGCTACCCTGCGCCTGCGCTCCGGCGAGATGCGCAAGGTGCTCAGCGAGTGCCGCGCGACCCTGGGGGAAGTGGGCAATTCAGAGCACAGCCTGCGTCAGCTTGGCAAGGCCGGTGCGAAGCGCTGGAAAGGTGTGCGTCCGACCGTTCGCGGCGTGGCCATGAACCCGGTGGATCACCCGCACGGTGGCGGTGAAGGCCGCACCAGCGGTGGTCGTCACCCGGTGTCTCCGTGGGGTATCCCCACCAAGGGCCACAAGACCCGCAAGAACAAGCGCACCGACAAGCTGATCGTTCGTCGCCGCAAGGCCAAGTAACACACTTTAAGAGGTAACGGCTGTGCCACGTTCACTGAAGAAAGGTCCCTTTATTGACCTTCATCTGTTGAAGAAGGTTGAGGCTGCAGTGGAGAAGAGCGACCGCAAACCGATCAAGACCTGGTCGCGTCGCTCCATGATCCTGCCCAACATGGTCGGGCTCACCATTGCGGTCCATAACGGTCGCCAGCACGTCCCGGTGCACGTCTCCGAGGAAATGGTTGGCCACAAGCTGGGCGAATTCGCTGCTACCCGCCTTTATCGCGGTCATGCGGCGGACAAGAAAGCCAAACGGTAAGCCAGAGAGGATTGAGAGATGGAAGTCACAGCTAAGCTGCGTGGCGCTCGTTTATCCGCCCAGAAGGCCCGTTTGGTGGCTGACCAGGTGCGCGGTAAACCGGTCGCCGAGGCACTGGACCTGCTGACCTTCTCACCGAAGAAGGCTGCCAAGCTGGTCAAGAAGGTGCTGCAGTCCGCCATCGCGAATGCGGAAGAAAATAACGGCATGGATATCGACGAGCTGCGTGTCTCGACCATCTGCGTCGATGAGGGCATGACGCTCAAGCGTATCAAGCCGCGTGCCAAGGGGCGCGCGGATCGTATCTTGAAGCGCACCTGCCACATCACCGTCAAGGTAGCCGAGAAGTAGGAGTCGACCAGATGGGTCAGAAAGTCAATCCAACAGGCATCCGCCTGGGTATCGTCAAGGACCATACCTCGGTGTGGTACGCCGAGCGCGGCGCCTATGCCGACAAGCTCAACAGCGACCTCGAGGTGCGCCGCTTCCTGGAAGAGCGTCTGAAGAACGCTTCCGTAAGCCGCATCACCATCGAGCGTCCGGCCAACAACGCCCGTATTACCATTCACACCGCCCGTCCGGGCATCGTGATCGGCAAGAAGGGCGAGGACGTTGACCGGCTGCGTCGCGAGGTCACCGCGATGATGGGCGTGCCCGTGCACGTCAACATCGAGGAAGTTCGCAAGCCCGAGCTGGACGCCATGCTCGTGGCCCAGAACATCGCTGGCCAGCTCGAGCGCCGCGTGATGTTCCGTCGTGCCATGAAGCGTTCCGTGCAGAACGCCATGCGCCTGGGCGCCGGCGGCATCAAGGTGATGCTCTCCGGTCGTCTCGGCGGCGCGGAAATCGCCCGCACCGAGTGGTATCGGGAAGGTCGTGTTCCGCTGCACACGCTGCGTGCGGACATCGACTACGCCACCTACGAGGCCAAGACCACCTACGGCATCATCGGTGTCAAGGTGTGGGTCTTCAAGGGTGAAATCCTCGGGGGCATCGAGGAGGTCCGCGCCAAGGCTAAACAGCCGCAGGCAGCGCCCTCCAAGAAGAAAGGTTCCAGGTAAGGGGAGAGCGAGTCGATGTTACAACCCAAGCGTATGAAGTTCCGCAAGATGCAGAAGGGCCGCAACCGTGGCCTGGCGCATCGCGGAAGCAAGGTCAGCTTCGGCGAATATGGCCTCAAGGCCACAGGCCGTGGCCGCATCACCGCCCGTCAGATCGAGGCCGGTCGTCGTGCGATCACCCGTCACGTCAAGCGTGGCGGCAAGATCTGGATCCGGGTGTTCCCGGACAAGCCGATCTCCAAGAAGCCCCTCGAAGTCCGTATGGGTAAGGGGAAGGGCTCCGTCGAGTACTGGGTCGCACAGATCCAGCCCGGCCGGATCCTCTACGAGATCGAAGGCGTGTCCGAGGAGCTCGCCCGCGAGGCCTTCGGCCTGGCGGCGCAGAAGTTCCCGGTCTCCACCACCTTTGTGAAACGGACGGTGATGTGATGAAAGCCCAGGAAATCCGTGAAAAGTCAGTCGACGAGCTGAACAATCAGCTCCTCGAACTCCTCCGCGAGCAGTTCAACCTGCGCATGCAGAAGGCCACCGGCCAGCTCAGCCAGACGCACTTGCTCAAGCAGGTTCGTCGGGACATCGCCCGGGTGAAGACTGTGCTCAACGAGAAGGCAGGTGACTGAGATGGCCGAAGAGAAGAAAACCCGTACGCTCACCGGCAAGGTGGTGAGCGACAAGATGGACAAGTCCATCGTCGTGATGATCGAGCGCCGTGTGCGTCATCCGATCTACGGCAAGTACGTAAAGCGCTCCACCAAGCTGCACGCCCATGACGAGGCTAACCAGGCGAAGGCCGGTGATACGGTCTCCATCCAGGAGTGCCGTCCGCTGTCCAAGACCAAGTCCTGGACGCTGGTCGAGGTGGTCGAGCAGGCCAAGGGCTAAGTCCCACACCTGCTGTCAGATTAGGTTTGGAGAAAACCGATGATTCAGACTCAGACAATGCTGGATGTCGCCGACAACAGCGGGGCGCGCCGGGTGCAGTGCATCAAGGTGCTGGGCGGTTCACACCGTCGCTACGCCCATGTTGGTGACATCATCAAGGTCACGGTGAAGGAAGCCATCCCGCGCGGCAAGGTCAAGAAGGGCCAGGTCCTCAAGGCGGTGGTGGTACGTACCCGCAGCGGTGTCCGTCGTTCCGACGGCTCGCTGATCCGCTTCGACGGAAATGCGGCTGTTCTGTTGAACAACACCAACGATCAGCCGATCGGCACCCGTATCTTCGGGCCAGTGACCCGTGAGCTTCGCAACGAGAAGTTCATGAAGATCATTTCCTTGGCGCCTGAAGTGCTGTAAGGAGCGAGGCGGTTATGCAAAAGATCAAACGTGACGATGAAGTGATCGTCATCGCCGGCAAGGACAAGGGCAAGCGTGGCACGGTGAAGCGGGTTCTCGAAAACCGCTTCGTGGTGTCCGGTGTGAACATGATCAAGCGTCACACCAAGCCCAACCCCATGGCGGGTAATCAAGGCGGTATCGTCGAGCGCGAGGCTCCGATTCACGCGTCCAACGTGGCCATCTTCAACCAGGAGACCGGAAAGGCGGATCGCGTCGGCTTCCAGGTGCAGGAAGACGGTACCAAGGTACGTATCTACAAGTCGACGCAGACGCAGATCGACGCCTAACGCGAGTCGGGTAGCAAAATGGCGAACTTGAAAGAACGTTATCAGAACGAGGTGGTGGCTCAACTCAAAGAGCAGTTCAGCTACGCCAACGTGATGCAGGTGCCACGGATCACCAAGGTGACTCTGAACATGGGCATCGGCGAAGCGACCAGCGACAAGAAGCTGATCGACAATGCCATCGGTGACCTGGAGAAGCTTTCCGGTCAGAAGCCGATGGTGACCAAGGCACGCAAGTCCATCGCGGGCTTCAAGGTGCGTGAAGGCTGGCCGATCGGGATCAAGGTGACCCTGCGCTCCGAGCGCATGTGGGACTTCCTCGATCGCCTGGTGAATATCGCGATCCCCCGCGTTCGTGACTTCCGTGGTCTCAACCCGAAGTCCTTCGACGGTCGTGGCAACTACTCGATGGGGGTGCGTGAGCAGATCATCTTTCCGGAGCTCGAGTATGATAAGATCGACCGGATTCGTGGTCTGGATGTCACCATCACCACCACCGCCAACACCGATGATGAAGGTCGTGCGCTGCTGAGCGCGCTGAACTTCCCGTTCAAGAAATAAGGGGTGGGATCATGGCAAAGAAAAGCATGGTAGAGCGTGAGCTCAAGCGCACCAAGCTGGTGGAGAAGTACGCCGCCAAGCGCAGCCAGCTCAAGGCGATCATCCAGGACGTGAACGCTTCCGACGAAGAGCGCTTCGAGGCAACGCTGAAGCTGCAGCAGCTGCCGCGTGACTCCAGCCCGGTGCGTCAGCGTAACCGCTGCCGCATCACCGGCCGTCCGCACGGCTTCTACAACAAGTTCGGCCTCGGCCGCAACAAGCTGCGTGAAGCCGCCATGCGTGGCGATGTCCCCGGGCTCAAGAAGTCCAGCTGGTAAGCCACGCAAGAATCAGGAGCGCAACGTAAATGAGCATGCAAGACACTCTGGCGGATATGTTCACCCGTATCCGCAATGCGCAGATGGCCACCAAGGAGACGGTCACCATGCCGTCCTCCCGCCTCAAGGTCGAGGTGGCTCGCGTATTGAAGGAAGAGGGTTACATCAACGACTTCGTGGTGTCCGAAAGCGCCAAGCCCGAGCTGACCGTGACCCTCAAGTACTTCGAGGGCAAGCCGGTCATCGAGCACATTCAGCGAGTTTCCAAGCCGTCCCTGCGCCAGTACAAGGGCAAGGACGAGCTGCCGAAGGTCGCCGATGGCCTGGGTATCGCTATCGTCACCACCTCCAACGGGGTGATGACCGATCGCGCGGCTCGCAAGGCCGGTGTCGGTGGCGAAGTCATCTGCACCGTATTCTAGGAGTTTGGAATGTCCCGCGTAGCCAAATATCCAGTTAAAGTGCCCGCTGGCGTCGAGATCAAGCTCGACGGTGACCAGCTGACCGCCAAGGGCGGCCAGGGCACACTGTCACTGACCATTCACCGCGATGTGGTGGTGGGTCAGGAAGAGGGTCAGCTGACCTTCGCCCCCAGCGAGTCTGCCAAGAGCTGGGCCATGGCCGGTACTACCCGTGCCCTGGTTCAGAACCTGGTGACCGGCGTGAGCGAAGGCTTCACTCGTTCCCTCGAAATCATCGGCGTCGGTTATCGTGCCCAGGCCAAGGGCCAGACGCTCAATCTGTCACTGGGCTTCTCGCACCCGGTCGAGTACACACTGCCTGAGGGTGTCACGGCGGAAACGCCGAAGAACACCCAGATCGTGCTGAAGAGCGCGGACAAGCAGGCGCTCGGTCAGGTCGCCGCGGAAATCCGCGCCTTCCGTCCGCCCGAGCCCTACAAGGGCAAGGGTGTCAGGTACGCCGACGAGCAGGTGCGTCGCAAAGAAGCCAAGAAGAAGTAAGGCAGGGTTATGAACGCGAAGAAAGAATCTCGTCTCCGTCGTGCCCGCCGCGCTCGCGCCAAGATCCGCGAGCTGGGCGTGTATCGCCTGTGCGTCAACCGTACCCCGCGTCACATCTACGCGCAGATCATCTCGCCGGATGGTGGCAAGGTCCTGGCCAGCGCTTCCACGCTGGACAAGGATCTGCGCGAGGGTGCGACCGGCAACGCCGACGCCGCCGCCAAGGTTGGCGCGCTGATTGCCGAGCGCGCCAAGGAAGCGGGCATCACCCAGGTAGCCTTCGATCGCGCCGGTTTCAAGTACCACGGCCGCGTCAAGGCCCTGGCCGACGCCGCTCGTGAAGGCGGCCTGGAATTCTAAAGGGTTTTACGATGGCGAAGAACGAACAGCAAAGCGGCGACCTCCAGGAGAAACTGGTTCAGGTCAACCGTGTTGCCAAGGTGGTCAAGGGTGGCCGTATCTTCGGTTTCACCGCCCTGACCGTCGTGGGTGACGGCAAGGGTCGTGTCGGCTTCGGCCGCGGCAAGGCGCGTGAAGTGCCGGTCGCGATCCAGAAGGCGATGGACCAGGCGCGTCGCAACATGGTCAAGGTGCACCTCTCCGGCGGCACCCTGCAGTACCCGGTCAAGGCCCGTCACGGTGCCTCCAAGGTGTACATGCAGCCCGCCTCCGAGGGTACCGGCATCATCGCCGGCGGCGCCATGCGCTCCGTGCTGGAGCTGGCCGGTGTCCATGACGTACTGGCCAAGTGCTACGGCTCCACCAATCCGGTGAACGTGGTGCGGGCGACCGTCAGGGGCCTGTCCGCCATGCAGTCGCCGGAAGACATTGCCGCCAAGCGCGGTATGCCTGTCGAAGCGATCACGGGGTGAGCACCATGGCAGCAACGATCAAGGTTACCCAGACCCGCAGCACCATCGGCGTGTTGGCCAAGCACAAGGCCACCATTCAGGGCCTCGGCCTGCGTCGCATCGGTCATACGGTTGAACTGGAAGATACCCCCGCCGTGCGCGGCATGATCCACAAGGTGAACTACCTTGTGCGCGTTGAGGGAGAGTAATCCATGAAACTCAATAGCCTGAGCCCGGCACCGGGCTCCAAGCACGCCGAGAAGCGCGTCGGTCGTGGCATCGGCTCCGGTCTGGGCAAGACCGGCGGCCGTGGCCACAAGGGCCAGAAGTCACGCAGCGGCGGCAGCGTCAAGCCCGGCTTCGAGGGCGGTCAGATGCCGCTGCAGCGGCGTCTGCCGAAGTTCGGCTTCACTTCCGCGAAGTCGCTGGTCTCCGAGGAAGTGCGCCTGGCAGAACTGGCCAAGGTGGCCGGTGACGAGGTCACCCTCGAGACCCTCAAGCAGGCCAACGTGCTGAAGGACGCCACGCTGCATGCGAAGGTGATCCTCTCCGGCGATCTGAACAAGGCGGTTACCGTCCGCGGCCTCAAGGTCACCCAGGGTGCCCGTGCCGCGATCGAAGCCGCCGGTGGCAAGGTAGAGGACTAAATGGCGAAGTCAGGAAAAATGCCGGCGATGGGCAGCGGTCTGGGTGAACTGTGGGCGCGTCTGCGCTTCGTGCTCCTCGCCATCGTGGTGTACCGCATCGGTGCCCACATCCCCGTGCCCGGTATGAATCCTGACCAGCTCGCTGCCTTGTTCAGGGAGCAGCAGGGCACCATCCTCGGCATGTTCAACATGTTCTCGGGTGGCGCTCTGGAGCGCATGAGTATCTTCGCCCTGGGCATCATGCCCTACATCTCGGCGTCGATCATCATGCAGCTGCTGACCGCGGTCTCGCCCCATCTTGAGCAGCTCAAGAAGGAAGGCGAGGCCGGGCGGCGCAAGATCAGCCAGTACACCCGCTACGGTACCGTGGCCCTGGCCCTGGTCCAGGCCACCGGCATGTCGGTGGGACTGGCCAGCCAGGGCATCGCCTATACGGCCGACTTCAGCTTCTATTTCACCGCCATCGTCACCTTCGTGGGCGGTGCGGTGTTCCTGATGTGGCTGGGCGAGCAGATCACCGAGAAGGGAATCGGCAACGGCATCTCGCTGCTGATCTTCGCCGGTATCGTGGCGGGCCTGCCCGGCGCCGTCGGCCAGGCCTTCGAGCTGGCCCGCAACGAAGGGGCGTGGAACGTCCTGCCGCTGCTGGCCCTTACGGCCCTGGGCGTAGCCACCGTGGCCTTCGTGGTGTTCATCGAGCGCGGCCAGCGCCGCATCACCGTGAACTATCCGCGTCGTCAGGTCGGCAACAAGATGTACGCCGGCCAGAGCAGTTACCTGCCGCTGAAGGTGAACATGGCGGGTGTCATTCCGCCCATCTTCGCCTCCAGTATCCTGTTGTTCCCGGCATCGCTGGGGCAGTGGGTGGGTGCCGGTGACGGACTCGACTGGCTGCAGCGCGCGTCCCAGGCCCTCGGCCCGGGACAGCCGCTGTACATCTTGCTTTTTGCCGCGGCGGTGGTATTCTTCTGCTTCTTTTACACAGCGCTGGTCTTCAATCCCAAGGATGTGGCCGACAACCTCAAGAAGTCGGGTGCCTTCCTGCCGGGGATTCGTCCTGGTGAGCAGACCGCTCGCTACGTCGACAAGGTCATGACCCGTCTGACCCTGTTTGGCGCCTTGTACATCACTGCGGTTTCCCTGATGCCCCAGTTCCTGATCGTGGCCTGGAACGTGCCGTTCTTCTTCGGCGGTACCTCGCTGCTGATCGTGGTGGTGGTCATCATGGACTTCATGGGGCAGGTGCAGTCGCACCTCATGTCGCATCAGTACGAGTCGGTGATGAAGAAGTCCAACCTGAAAGGCTACGGCGGCGGCGGCATCATGCGCTGAGGCGCCGCCCGTCGAACTGGCGCGTTGCGGCCCGCAGGGGTCGCCTCGCTAGCCGACTTTGGAGATGGAACGATGAAAGTTCGAGCTTCCGTGAAGAAAATGTGCCGCAACTGCAAGATCATCCGTCGCAATGGCGCCGTCCGCGTCATCTGCACGGAGCCGCGGCACAAGCAGCGCCAGGGCTGATACCTGGTACTGCACTGAACCGGGTGCCGGCATGCCCCTTGCCCTCTGCAGGGTAAAGGGGTATGCTGTTGCGCCTTTTGTAGTAGACCCAACGAGCAAGCCGCTCACATATTCGGAGTAAGCTGATGGCCCGTATTGCAGGCGTCAATATCCCGGACAACAAGCATGCGGCGATCTCGCTGACCTATATCTTCGGGATTGGCCGCACCCGCGCACAGGACATCTGTGCCGCGTCCGGCATCGCGCCGACCACCAAGATCCAGGAACTGTCATCTGAAGAGATCGACACCCTGCGTTCCGAGGTTGGCAAGTACACCGTTGAGGGTGACCTTCGTCGTGATGTGACGCTGAATATCAAGCGTCTCATGGACCTGGGTTGCTACCGTGGTCTGCGTCATCGTCGTGGTCTTCCGCTGCGTGGTCAGCGTACCAAGACCAATGCGCGTACCCGCAAGGGCCCGCGCAAGCCGATCCGCAAATAACACGCACGTTCTGGCGTAAAGACAGGAAGAATCATCAACATGGCTAACCCGCGTAGCAATCGCAAGAAGGTTAAAAAGCAGGTAGTGGATGCCGTTGCGCATATCCACGCCTCTTTTAACAACACGATCATTACGATCACAGACCGCCAGGGCAATGCCCTTTCCTGGGCAACTGCCGGTGGTTCGGGTTTTCGTGGTTCTCGCAAGAGCACCCCGTTCGCTGCTCAAGTAGCAAGCGAGCGTGCAGCGACTGCTGCAGCCGAGTATGGTGTGAAAAACGTCGACGTGCTGGTCAAGGGCCCCGGTCCTGGCCGTGAATCCGCCGTGCGTGCTCTGAACGCCGCCGGCTTCCGCGTGCAGAGCATCATTGACGCGACGCCCATTCCCCACAATGGCTGCCGTCCGCCGAAGAAACGCCGCGTTTAAGGAGACAGATTCATGGCTCGTTACATTGGACCGAAGTGCAAACTGTCTCGTCGTGAGGGGACCGACCTCTTCCTGAAGAGCGGTGTCACTCCCTTCGAGAAGAAGTGCAAATCCGAGCAGATCCCGGGTGTGCACGGCCAGCGCCGTCAGCGTATTTCCGAATACGGCTTGCAGCTTCGCGAGAAGCAGAAAGTGCGCCGCATGTATGGCGTACTCGAGAAGCAGTTCCGCAACTATTACAAGGAAGCGGCCCGTCTCAAGGGCGCGACCGGTGAGGTGTTGCTGCAGCTTCTCGAATCCCGACTGGACAACGTCGTCTATCGCATGGGCTACGGCTCGACCCGCTCCGAAGCTCGGCAGCTGGTCAGCCACAAGGCCATCGCCGTGAATGGCAAGAGCGTCAACGTGGCTTCCTACCAGGTCAAGCCCGGTGATGTGGTCTCCGTTCGCGAGAAGGCGAAGAATCAGGCGCGCATCCAGAACGCCCTGGCCCTGGCCGCCAACCGCGGCGACGTGGCCTGGATCGAGGTCGATGCCAAGAAGATGGAAGGCACCTTCAAGGCGCTGCCCGAGCGCGGCGACCTGTCTGCCGACATCAACGAGGCCCTGATCGTCGAGCTGTACTCCAAGTAAGCGGTGCCAAGCGCCGTGCCTGCTTCCGTTGACGGGGGCAGGCCAAGAGTACCCAGTATCCGTTTGGCAGCCTGAAAGGTGTTCATATGCAGCGTTCAGTGACAGAGTTTCTTCGCCCGCGCGACATCAAGGTCGAAGAGATCAGCGCACACCACGCGAAGATCGTGCTCGAGCCCTTCGAGCGTGGCTTCGGCCACACGCTGGGCAACGCCCTGCGTCGCATCCTGCTCTCGTCCATGCCCGGCTGTGCCGTGGTAGAGACCGAGATCAGCGGCGTCGAGCATGAGTACAGCGCGATCGAGGGCGTCCAGGAAGATGTCATCGAGATCCTCCTGAACCTCAAGGACGTGGCGATCAAGATGCATAGCCGCGACGAGGCGGTGCTCTCGCTGAACAAGCAGGGCCCGGCCGTCGTGACTGCGGGCGACATCGCCCTCGACCATGACGTCGAGATCGTCAACCCCGACCACGTCATCGCCCACGTCAACGAGGGTGCCGAGCTGAAGATGCAGCTCAAGGTGGCGCGTGGCCGCGGCTATGAGCCGGCGGATGCACGTGTCGGTGCCGACGACGAATCTCGCGCCATCGGCCGCCTGCAGCTGGATGCGACCTTCAGCCCCGTGCGTCGTGTTTCCTACAGCGTCGAGGCCGCGCGTGTCGAACAGCGCACCGACCTCGACAAGCTGATCATCGATCTGGAAACCGACGGCACCCTGGATCCCGAAGAGGCGATCCGTCGCAGCGCGACCATCCTGCAGGATCAGCTGGCCGCGTTCGTCGACCTGGAAGCCGACAAGGAACAGGAAGTGGAGGAGGAAGAGGATCATATCGATCCGATCCTGCTGCGCCCCGTAGACGATCTCGAGTTGACCGTTCGCAGCGCCAACTGCCTGAAGGCCGAGAATATCTACTACATCGGCGATCTGATCCAGCGCACCGAGGTGGAGCTGCTGAAGACGCCGAACCTCGGCAAGAAGTCCCTGAATGAAATCAAGGACGTTCTGGCAGCACGCGGTCTTTCCCTGGGCATGCGGCTGGAGAACTGGCCGCCGGCTAGCCTGAAGGACGACAAGGCCTCCGCGTGAGCGCCGACTCGAGTCCCAGTTTGGTAAGGAATCACAACCATGCGTCATCGTAAGAGTGGTCGTCACCTCAATCGTACGAGCTCGCATCGCCAGGCCATGTTCAAGAACATGAGCGTGTCGCTGATCGAGCATGAGGTCATCAAGACAACCCTGCCCAAGGCCAAGGAGCTGCGTCGCGTCATCGAGCCGCTGATCACCCTGGCCAAGCAGGACAGCGTCGCCAACCGTCGTCTGGCCTTCAGCCGCACCCGCTCGAAGGAAGCGGTCGGCAAGCTCTTCAATGAGCTGGGTCCGCGTTACGTCGAGCGTCCGGGCGGTTACGTCCGTATCCTCAAGTGCGGCTTCCGCACCGGCGACAACGCCCCCATGGCCTTCGTCGAGCTCGTCGACCGTCCGGTCGTCGAGGACGAGGAAGCCGCCGAGGAGTGATCCTCGGCCGGTCTTCCGGCGATACGGCAAGCGCTGTAAAGAAAAACCGGCTCCCGCAAGGGGCCGGTTTTTTTCAGGTTCATCGCACTTTGCCGGGAAACGCGGCACGGATCTTCAGGAAGAAATACGCCGTGTCGCGGTACCCATAGGCCATCCGCTTGATGACCTTGATTCGATTGTTCATGCCCTCCAGCACACTGGTATTTAGCCGGTGCCGGGCACTGGACAGAATCCCCTCCAGATAGGGAGCCAACCGCTTGGCAAAGCGCGCCAGGGCCTCAATGCCGCTGCTGGTGGCCATGTCGTACCACTCCTGCCAGACGTTTCGGGCGGTGGCCTCGTCGTCGGCAAACCACAGGGTCTTCAGCTGGTCTTTGAGCAGGTACGCCGTGGTCAGTGACGCGTTGGCCGCCAGCAGCTCCTCCAGCTTCACTGCCTGCTCGGGCTTGAGGTTGTCGGCATTGCGCAGCAGCAGCCAGCGGCTGCCCTTGATCACCTTACGAGCGGCCTTGTCATCGCGTAGCTGGTTGGCTTGGTCGACGCGCACCCGGTCCATCACCTCGCGGCCGTACTTGGCCACCACATGGAAGCGGTCGTAAACCACCTCGGCGTTGGGGCACTGGTCCTTCACTTCGAGATCGAAGGCCGAATTCATGTCCATGGCGACCGCCTCGATTTGCTCCCGCGCCTCGCCCAGCCACTCGAAGAACGGGCGGATCGCCTCACGGGAGCGGCCTTCGCCAACCCACACTACTTGCTGTGTGTCGGCGCAGGCGATCACCGTGGCGTAGCGATGCCCCTTGTGCAGGGCGAACTCGTCCATCATCAGGCGCCGTAACCGCGTCGGCTCCGGTGCCGGCAGGTCGCGCTGCAGGCGCTGCTTGTCGATGGCCTTGACGGTATGCCAGTGCAAGCCGACCAAGTCGGCGACATGCCGAATCGGCAGCAACGTGACCAAGCGCTCCACCCACTGGCGCAACGTGGTGGTGACCGGCGAGCGCCCCGGCAACCAGTCGATGCGCTCCCGTGTCGGGCCACAGACGGGGCAGCGCAGACGGCGTACCGGGACGTCGAGCTCCACTCGGTAGATCAGCAGCGGTGCCTCACGGACGCGCCGACGATGCACGTCATGCACCAGGAAGCAGGCATGATCGCAGCCACTGCAGACCGGCGGGATTCGGTCATCGGGCTCCAGCTCGAGCCGCAGCGTCTGAGGATCCAGGAACTCGTGGTGGGTGACGGTGAAACCTTTCCAGAACAGGCAGAGCGGGGTAGCATCCATAGCAACGGCGGTGTCCGTAGGCTGGGCGTTTTGGCGAACATCAGCTTACTTGGATTTACCGCCGTTTCTCTATCCTGCCTTCTCCTAAGACCACTTCGCTTTCACGCCAGTCTGCGATGAACCTTTTTTCATGGGGCGTCTGACTATTCTGTTGGAGTCCCTGAGTCGCGGCTCATTCGGCGACAGGCCTGAGCGGGGGCGCTGTGAACCCCTATATGGTCTCCTCCCGGCTTGCAAGGCTCCGTTACTCGATGCAGGTACAGGTTGCTGCCATATATCCGGCCTGTGAATGAGGCGCTGATTGCTGGCGCCTCTGGCCTCGATGAGTATCCGCGCGCACCGTCCTTATCATCCCTTAGGCTTCGTGAGCCGGTGGGTTCATCAGGTTTTCAGCACGCCGGTCTGACCTGTCGTGACATCGCGTGATCGTTGCCTT
>NZ_JAJSPA010000035.1:0-35287 GCF_021282295.1 Halomonas sp. G15
GAACTCAGCAGTGAAACCGCTCAGCGCCGATGGTAGTGTGGGGTCTCCCCATGTGAGAGTAGGTCATCGTCAGGCACTTATTCAGAAACCCCAGCCCATGGCTGGGGTTTCGTCGTTCCAGGGGTCTCCCCATGGAGAGTAGCGGAGCGCCGCCCGGATCATCGTCAGGCACTTATTAAGAAAAGCCCCGATCATCATGAGATGGTCGGGGCTTTTTTGCGTTCGTAGGAGGGGAGGTCAGCACGCGGTCCTGGGCCCTGATGGCCGAGGTTAGACTTTAGTCTTTATACCAAGGTATAATGTTCTCCATTATCAATAGAGCCAGAGGTCCTTGTCATGATCAAGTCGGTCGAAGCCTTCCCTACCATCTGGGACCGCAGCGGAACCTCACGCCGTGTCGTAAAGCCTCTTCTGCGCGGCGTGTGGCGTGGAATGATCAAGCTGGCTGAAGCTCAGTGCGCTGCACATGCCCGCCGTGGTTTCATGCCCCACGTCTAAGCCTCGTCGCTTGCCGAGCCGGTCGGCGATACAGGCAACAACAGAAAAGCCCGGACCATGTGGTCCGGGCTTTTGCGTAGTGATGCTTCGGGGAGTGTGTGTTACACCACGCCCTGGTCGATCATCGCATCGGCCACCTTGCGGAAACCGGCAATGTTGGCACCCAGCACCAGGTTGGTGGGTTCGCCGAACTCCTCGGCGGTATCGGCGCACTGGCGGTGAATATTGGCCATGATCTCCTTGAGCTTCTCGTCGACCTTCTCCAGCGGCCACTGCTCCATGCTGCTGTTCTGGGCCATCTCCAGCTGGCTGGTCGCCACACCGCCGGCATTGGCAGCCTTGCCGGGTCCGTAGGCGATCTTCGCCTCGAGGAAGCGGTCCACGGCATCTGCGGTGGAGGGCATGTTGGCGCCTTCGCTGATGCAGTAGACGCCGTTGTCCAGCAGGGCCTGGGCGTCGTCGGCGGTGAGTTCGTTCTGGGTGGCGCAGGGGAAGGCGGCATCGGCCTTGATACGCCAGACCGCGTGGCCACCCTCGGGGTACTCGCCGGCCGGAATGTAGGTCGCTTCGGGGTGCTGCTCCAGATAGGCCTCCAGCGAAGCGCGCTTGACCTCCTTGAGCTCCTTGAGCAGGTCAAGGTCGATGCCGCGGGCGTCATGCAGGGTGCCGCGGGAGTCGGAGCAGGTCACCGGCTTGGCGCCCATCTCGTAGAGCTTCTCGATGGTGTAGATCGCCACGTTACCGGCGCCGGAGACCAGGCAGGTCTTGCCTTCTAGGGTCTTGCCGAGGGCTTCCAGCATGTTCTGGGCGAAGTAGACCGCGCCGTAGCCGGTGGCCTCCTTGCGACCGATGGAGCCGCCCCAGTCCAGCCCCTTGCCGGTGAGTACGCCCTCATAGCGGCCGGTCAGGCGCTTGTACTGGCCGTAGAGGTAGCCGATCTCACGGCCGCCGACACCGATGTCGCCAGCGGGGACGTCGGTGTGCGGGCCGATATGCCGATACAGCTCGGACATGAAGGCCTGGCAGAAGCGCATGATCTCGCCATCGGACTTGCCCTTGGGGTCGAAGTCCGAGCCGCCCTTGCCGCCACCGATGGGCAGGCCGGTGAGGGCATTCTTGAAGATCTGCTCGAAGCCGAGGAACTTGATGGTGCCGGAGGTGACACTGGGGTGGAAGCGCAGCCCACCCTTGTAGGGGCCCAGCGCCGAGTTGAACTGGATGCGGTAACCCTTGTTCACCTGGACGCGGCCGTCGTCGTCGGTCCAGCAGATGCGGAACATGATCTGGCGCTCGGGTTCCACGATGCGCTCGATGATGCTGTGATCCAGGTAGTGGGGGCTGTGCTGGAACAGCGGACGCAGGCACTCCAGGACTTCCTCGGCGGCCTGGTAGAACTCGGTCTGGGCAGGGCTGCTCTTGCGAAGGTTTTCCAGGGTATCGTGAACGTAGGGCATCATCGTTTCCTGTGTGAGTGAATGTGCCGGCCGCAACAGGCCAATCTGAAAGTGGTTTCCACGGGCAACGACTATATAGCAATGCACCATTATGCAGCAAATGTATGGGTCATGCGCTCGTTAGACATTGTTATGAGCCAAACACGCTTGTAAATCCGGAAAACACTTGCACCCAATTCATGCATCGATATTTCTTCATAGATGGTTTTTAAACGCAGGTTGCGTGATGTCTGCAATCCTTTACCGGCTTTCCTCGTGGGAAGCGTGGTGCTAAGGTGCTTCGCCCCCGGTTGCCCCGGCAGGGGCGGGGCCATAGGCATACACAGAAACAAGGTGCGGCATGGAGATGACGATGACTTACCCGGGGGAGCTGCTCTGTTACTGTCGTCCTGGTTTCGAGCCCGACCTGGCAGCCGAGCTGGCCGACAAGGTCGCGGCGCTCGGCAGAGAAGGTGAGGCTCACTACACGCAGGGCGATGGCTTCGTGCGTTTCCTGCTGCCTGAAGGCGAGGCAGCCAACGGCCTGCATCGTGACCTGCCGCTGACAGGGCTGGTCTTCGCCCGGCAGAGCCTGGTGGCTCTGCCACCACTGATGCTGACGCGTGATGACCGGCTCACGCCGATCATCGACCAGGTGGTGGCCAGCGGCTGGAGCTTCGAGAGCCTGTGGCAGGAGACCCCGGACACCAACGAGGGCAAGGCGCTGTCCGGGCTGGCCAAGGCGCTGGAGAGGCCGCTGACCTCGCTGCTGACCAAGCGCAAGGCACTGCGTCGCAAGGCCGGCGGGCGGCGGCTCCATCTGCTGTGGAGTGCCGGTGATCGTGTGCAGCTGGGCATGAGTTTTCCCGGCAATCGCAGCGAGCTGCCGGGCGGCATTCGTCGCCTGCGCTTCCCGAAAGCGGCGCCCAGCCGTTCCACCCTCAAGCTGGAGGAGGCGTGGCATGAGTTCGTGCCGCGCGCTGAGTGGGACGAGCGTCTCGGTCAGGGCATGCAGGCGGCGGATCTGGGGGCGGCGCCCGGCGGCTGGACCTGGCAGCTGGTGCAGCGCGGCATGCATGTCTACGCCATCGACAATGGCCCCATGGACAAGGCACTGATGGCTACCGGGCAGGTCGAGCACCTGCACGAGGATGGATTTACCTGGGAGCCCCCGTATCGCCTCGACTGGCTGGTCTGCGATATCGTCGACAAGCCGTCACGGGTCGAGGCGATGGTGGAGCGCTGGCTGGTTCGGCGCTGGTGCCGAGAGGCGGTCTTCAACCTCAAGTTGCCGATGAAGCGACGCTGGCCCGAAGTGGAAGCCTGCCTGGGGCGGCTCGCCGAGGCGCTGGAGGCTGCCAGGGTCGACGCCGAGATTGCCTGCCGTCACCTCTACCATGATCGTGAAGAGGTGACGGTGCATGTGCGCCTGAGGGGGTGATGCTCAGTGGGCGGTGGGCTCGTAGATGCGGATGCGCTCCTCCTCGGTCAGCAGTGGCAGCAGCCGCTGCATCACCCGGGTGCGGGTCTCGCTGGAGTACCACTCCTTCCAGGCGCGCATGTCGCGCCACTTGGTGATCATCAGACGCCGGTCGCTGTGCCCCAGTTCCACGAGACTCTCGCCACCCACGAAGCCCCTGGCGCCCAGGGACTCACGCATGGCCTCGCGGGCGGCCTCCTCGTACTCCTCCTCGAGACCGGGCATGATACGGCGTTCGATAATGATCTTGATCATCTTGCAGGCTCCGACTGATTTCTTAAGCAACCCACGAGGTCCTCGATGGCGGAGATACCCGACTTTCACGCCGAACTCGATACCACCGGGCTCTACTGTCCCGAGCCGATAATGCTGATGCACAACAAGGTCCGCGATATGCAGGCGGGCGAAGTGCTGAAGGTGATTGCCAGCGATCCGGCCACCACCCGCGACGTGCCCAGATTCTGCCAGTTCCTGGGCCATGAGCTGGTCGATCAGCGGCAGCTCGGGGACAGCTACCTCTACTTTATCCGGTTAGGCTAATTCTGTCCCGGCCCTGTTGGTCAGGTTCCGGGGTCGCTCTCCGGCATCACCATCAGGGCCAGTGCCTCCAGGGTCGCAGGGTCTTCCTGACGGATGCGGTTGGCGATCTGACGCTGGAAGAAGTAGACCAGTCGGTGGCGGCTGTGTCCGGGATAGAGGCAGGCATCGCCGAGCAGGATGGGCGTCTCCTCGACGCGGCGCTCGTCGGCCAGCAGCGCTTCGATCTTTCCGTCGCTGTAGAGGCGCCAGCCGAACACCTGCTTTAGCTGCCAGGGTGCATCGCCGTCGTCCATGCACAGGGCATGGGTGCCCTGAATCTCGGGCAACTGCTGGATCAGGGTGACCTGCTCGGTCTCCTCATAGTCGAAGTAGTTCGCGGCGTGCTCCAGCTCCATCAGCTTGTGCTCCGGCGCTACCTCGAACAGCTCTTCGGTCTCGGGGTCTCGGTAGCCGACGAAGCGGCCGTGCTCGTCGTCATCGAGGCGATGGCAGGGCGTCAACGACTCCATCCACGCCACCAGTCCGACCACTTCACCATCCTCGCGCAGGCCCCAGGCCAGCAGCGGCATGCCATACAGGGTGTCCGGGCTGGAATCCAGGCGATACACCATCTCGAGCCCATCGAGTTCCGGTGCCAGTCGTATCAGGCGGCGTCTGGCCTGCTGACGCTGGCGCCTTGCTTCCAGGTCGATGACCCGGGCGGAGCGGGGTGACAGCTGGGTTCCCATGGCGTCTCTCCAGGTGCTGCTTGATCACGGGACCGGGCCGGGTGGCGGGCTCCCCGGGCCGGCGCGAAAGCGCTCTGCGTCACTCAGGCACCACCAATAGCATAGACCCACCCCCAGGTTAAGCCCTGTGGCATTGGCTCACCGTCGGGATAGCCGCTCAACAGCGCGATGCCAGGCGATGTCGCCGCTCCAGATGGCCTTGCATGGCCTGGCGAAAGCGGGGTAAAGGCGCCGCGTTGCGCTGTCGCGAGAGCCACGCCTGGCGGTACGCCTCCACGTCGTCGGGCGGCGCTTTCAGGCTGGCGAAGAGCGGTTCCAGGCCGGTGAGCCAGGCCGCGGCCGCGTCATCCAGTGCCTCCAGCCAGGCGGCGAGCCGTCGGGCCTCGGGGGTCTGCTGCAGGTCGGCGGTGAAATCTCCTGTGGGGCAGTGCCCGGGGGTGGAGAGTGCCCGGTCGAGCAGGGCATTGGCTTCAGTGAGGCGCTGTTCGGCGAGCAGCAGGGTGCGCAGCAGCTCTGCCGTGTAGGGGCGGTCGTTGAGTGCCTGCAGGTGGTCCTCTAGCCTATCAGGGCTGGGTAGCGGTCGGTCTGCCTCGAAGGGGGCTCGGCTCAGCTCGTGGAGATAGTCGAGGGCTGCCAGCTGCTCGCCTGGAGGCGCCAGTGCTTCCGGTGCCAGGGCGGAGCTGACCCGCGAGAAGCTCTGCGCCCACTCCTCCGACCCGAACAACCCGTTCCAGATCGCGCGGGGCAGTTGCTCGCGCTTGGTCACGGTGAGCCGCTCTAGGCGGGCGAGGTCGTTTGCGGCGAGGCGCTCCGCCACCTTGCCCGACAGGCATGACTCCAAGCGTCGCCAGAGCTCGAGCTCGTATTGCCAGCGCTGGCTGGCCGGTGCCACACGGCCCAGGGTGCTGTTGCGCTCGGCGACCAGGGTGGTGATGTGGCATTCGCGCAGGGCGTGGATGTCGAGCATGCCTTCGCGGGTCTCGGGAATGCTCACGCGGCGTTCGCGCAGTTCGGGGAAGGCGCCGATATTGCGGGGCTTGGCGTGCTTGGGAGGTGCCAGTTCGAGCCGCTCGGCGAGGGCTCGCTGGTAGTCGCGGAGCAGGCGGTCACTGGCGTCGTTGCCGCCGCAGCCGACCAGGCTTACCGCCAGGACGATGCCCACGCCGCCGCGGCGCAGGATGTCAGGGATGGAGCGGGTCGCGTTCGCCATGGGCCACCGCCTTGCCGATTCGTCTCAGTCGCTCGCCGAGCATCACCGCGGCAGCGGTGAGCCCGCCGATCAGGCCGATCCAGTAGCCGTGCACACCGAGAGGCTCGACGAGTCCGGGAATGCCGCGGGTGCCCAGCCAGTGACCGCCGGCCATGCCCACCAGCCAGTAGGAAGCCAGCGTGATCATCATGATGATACGCGTATCCTTGTAGCCGCGCAGCGCACCGGCCAGGTTGACCTGCAGCGAATCGGAGACCTGGTAGACCATGGCCAGCAGCACCAGCGACAGGGCCAGGCTGGCCACTTCGGCGTCGCGGGTATAGAGGCCGATCACCGGTTCCGCGGTAAAGCGCAGCAGCAGGCCGTTGATCAGTGCCACGGCGAGGCAGACGGCGATGCCGTGCCAGGCCACCCGCCGAGCATAGCTCGGACGGCCCTGGCCGAGCACGTTGCCCACGCGCACGGTCAGCGCCATGCTCAACGACAGCGGCAGCATGAACAGGATGGACGTGTAGTTGAGCGCCACCTGATGGGCGGCCACGGTGATCTCACCCAGGCTGGCGATGAACAGGGCGATCAGCGTGAACAGCGTGACCTCGACGAAGATCGCCACGCCGATGGGCAGCCCCACGTAGAGCAGCTCGCCGATCATCCGCCGCCTAGGGGGGCTGGGGGCATGCCATAGCGAGACCTCGCCATAGGCTCGTGAGTGGCGGGTGTAGAGCACCATGGCCAGGCACATGGTCCACAGCGACAGCGCCGTGGCGATGCCGCAGCCCAGCGCACCCAGCGCTGGCAGCGCCTGGATCCAGCCCGGGAGCCAGCTGCCCAGCAGGTCGCTGAGACCCTCGCCGCCGTAGATCAGCACGAAGTTGCTGGGCACATTGACCGCGAGGCCCAGCAGGCTGATCCACAGCGAGGGACGGGTGTGATTCATGCCGTCGGAGAAGGCGCGAAGGGCCTGGAAGAGTGCGGCTCCGGGCATGCCGAAGGCGACCGCGAAGAGGTAGCTGCGGGAGCGCTCCGCCACCGCTTCGGGCACGTCCATCAGGGTGAAGATCGGGCCCACCGCGAACCACAGCAGGGTAGCGGCCAGCGCCCCCAGTGCCAGGGCCACCCACAATCCCTGGTGCACGTTGGGGCCGATCTCGCCGCTGCGTCGGCCACCCAGCAGCTGAGCGACGATGGGCGTCAGCCCCATCAGGGTACCGGTCATGAACAGCATCAGTGGCAGCCACAGGCTGGAGCCCACCGATACCGCCGCCAGGTCGGTGGCGCTCAGGCGCCCGGTCATCATCACGTCGGCCACGCTCATGCCGGCCTGGGCCAGCTGGGCACCGCAGATTGGCAGGGCCAGCACCAGCAGCGGGCGCGTCTCGCGGCGTGCGGTGTCGAGGAGGGTGGCAAGCGGGCGGCTCAAGGGGTGCGCTCCATGCGGCCGGGAAGGGCGCTCATGCTAGCAAGGCCGAGCGTTTTTTACCCGTCTGGCGACGGGTATACTGGCGGCTTACCCATGACCACGGAGGCCGCGTGACACACCGCCTCGAGGACATCATCGCCCTGTTCGACGGCCTGTTCGAGGAGACTTACCGGACTCGCCTGGTACGCGGGGGGGATGAGCCCCTCTACCTGCCCGCCGACGCCGAGAGCCCCTGGCATCGAGTGATCTTCGCCCGCGGCTTCTTCACCAGCGCGCTGCACGAGATCAGCCACTGGTGCATCGCCGGCGCACGGCGCCGCGAGCTGGAGGATTACGGTTACTGGTACCTGCCCGACGGCCGGGACGCCGACCAGCAGGGTGACTTCGAGGCCGTGGAGGTGGCGCCCCAGGCGCTGGAACTGCTCTTCTCCCGGGCCTGTGGGCTGCGCTTTCACGTCAGCGTCGACAACCTCGACGGCGATGCCGAAGTGGATCGCGACGCCTTCCATGCCAAGGTCGAGGCACGTGCCCGGCGCTATCTGAGCGAGGGCCTGCCACTTCGGGCCGAGGCGCTGCGCACTGCGCTGGCGACCTTCTACCGCGACGGCGCAGCACTCGACGAGGCGCTGGCGGCCGGTCGCGACCGGCTGCAGGTCGAGCCGGCCTGAAGCGTTGGCAAGCGTGAGTCGGCGGGTGCTGTTCGCAGCGGCCGCGAGCGGGCTAGGGTGTATGTTTTATCGCTGGCCGATGGAGTCACCGTGTACCCCGATCCGCACCCGCAGGAGCAACGCTTCCTCGAGGCCCTGGGCCAGGACGACTGGCCCGCTGCCGAGCAGGCCCTGAGCCTGGCGCAGGCAGGACTCTCCCCCGAGGCCCTGATCGAGCTGTTCGAATCGCAGCTGATGAGCCGCCACCTGGACCTCCAGGCGCGCCGCCTGCAGGCGCGTGGCGAGGCCTTCTACACCATCGGCAGCGCCGGCCACGAGGGCAATGCCGCCGTGGCCATGGCGCTGCGACACACCGACCCCGCCTTCCTCCATTACCGTGATGCGGCCTTCTTCATCCAGCGCGCACGCATGGTGCCGGGTCAGGATCCGCTGCGCGATCTGCTGCTGAGCTTCGCGGCCTGTGCCGAGGACCCGATCTCCGGTGGCCGCCACAAGGTGCTGGGCTCCAGGGTGCTCAATGTGCCGCCCCAGACCAGCACCATCGCCTCCCACCTGCCCAAGGCCATGGGCACCGCCCACTCCCTGGCCCTGACGAAACGCCTGGGAGTCGCGGGCCAGTGGCCCCATGACGGGGTGGTGCTGTGCAGCTTCGGGGACGCCTCCTTCAACCACTCCACCGCCCAGGGGGCGCTCAATGCCGCGGCCTGGAGCGCCTACCAGGGCTTGCCGATGCCGCTGGTGTGGCTCTGCGAGGACAATGGCATCGGCATTTCGACCCCCACGCCCGCCGGGTGGATCGCGGCGAGCATGACGTCACGCCCCGGCGTTCACTACCTGGCCTGCGATGGCCTCGACCTGCTCGATACCTGGCGGGCGTCACGCGAGGCGGTGCATATCGCGCGCACCCGGCGGCGGCCGGTGTTCCTGCATATGCGCTGCGTACGGCTCTTCGGCCACGCCGGCTCCGATGCCCAGCAGGCGTATCTTTCTCCCGCGCGCATCCAGGCCGACGAGGCCCGCGACCCGCTGCTGGTCACCGCCGGTCTGTTGCGCCGCCACGGCGTCCTGAGTCGCGACGCCATCGCCGAGCGCTATCATGACCTGCGTGAGCAGGTGGCGCGCCGTGCCGAGGAGGCGATCGGCCGTCCGCGTCTGACGAGTGCGGAGCAGGTGATGGCGAGTATCGTGCCGCCGCCTCGGCCGTCGCGTATCGCGCCCTGGCAGGGCACGGTCGATGTCACCCCCGACACCCTGGCGCGGCATCTCAATCGCGCCCTGGAGCGGCTGATGGGCCGCTACCCGCACCTGGTCATGGCGGGTGAGGACATCGGTCGCAAGGGCGGCGTCTACGGGGTGACCCAGAAGCTGCAGGCGCGATTCGGGGCGCATCGGGTGATCGATACCCTGCTCGACGAGCAGAGCATCCTGGGGCTCGGCATCGGCATGGCCCAGAATGGCCTGGTTCCGATCCTGGAGATCCAGTTCCTGGCCTACCTGCATAACGCCGAGGACCAGCTGCGCGGCGAGGCGGCCACGCTCAGCTTCTTCTCCAGCGGGCAGTACACCAACCCCATGGTGGTGCGTATCGCCGGGCTGGGTTACCAGAAGGGCTTCGGGGGGCACTTCCACAACGACAATGCCATCGCCGTGCTGCGCGACATTCCGGGACTGCTGGTGGCCTGCCCCTCCAACGGGGCCGATGCGGTGGGGCTCCTGCAGGAGGCGGTTCGCCTGGCCGACGAGGAGCAGCGGGTGGTGGTGGTCATCGAGCCCATCGCCCTCTACCACACCCGCGACCTGCTCGCGGAGGGCGACGGCGCCTGGTGCTTCACCGATCCGGGGCCCGAACATCGCCTGGCGGTGGGTGAGCTGGGCCAGTGGGGCACCGGGCGGGACCTGGCCATCGTCACCTACGGCAACGGCGTCTACCTGTCGCGGCAGGCCGCGGAGCGGCTGCAGGCCGAGGGAATCGCGCTGCGCATCGTCGACCTGCGCTGGCTCACCGCCATCGACCACGATGCCGTGCATGCCGCCGTGGCCGACTGCGCGCGGGTACTGATCGTCGACGAGTGCCGTCGCTCTGGCTCGCCGAGCGAGGAGCTGGTGACCGGGCTGGTGGAGCGGGGGCTGGACGGCAGGCAGGTGATGCGACTCACCGCCGAGGACAGCTTCATTCCCCTGGGGCGCGCCGCCACCGTAACCCTGCCCGCCGCGGAGGACATCGTGGTGCGTACCCGGGAGCTGCTGGGGCGATAGCCGGTCGTTTAGTCCGCGTCGCCGCCGTTGAGCCGCTGATGCAGCCGCAGCATCACCTCTACCTCATGCTCCGGGCGCAGTGGCTCGAGGCCCAGTTCGCCGAACAGCTCGCCGCGTGCCCGCGACCAGTCGCCGGGGTCGAGGTCGTCATACAGGCTCTCCGCGGGGGCCAGTTCGACGAAGGGATCCAGCCCGTAGGTATCGAAGAGCCGTGACAGGGCCGCCTCGTCGTCGCCGACGCCGGCAGTGAACAGGGTGGCGCTGAAATGGTCGTTTTCCAGCTCGCGGATCACGTCCAGCGGGCTCACCCCCATGCTACCGAGTTCCTCGAGGCTGTAGCCGCCCAGCGAGACCAGCTCGGCCTCCAGCCACTCGTCCTCGGGCTGGATCAGGGTGTGCTTGACGCGGCCATCGGGCAGCGTCCAGGCGATCGCCAGCGGCAGCCCGCCCTCATCGCCGGTCTCCACGGCGATAAAGCCGGGGATCGAAGTGTCATCGCCTTTGGGTGGCATGTCGGGTGTCCTCATGGTGTCGTGTCGCCGCGGCTCGCCTCGCGGGAAGCGTCGGCCGGCAGTCGGAAGAAGCGCCGGGCCGTTGTGGTCGTAGCCGCCGCCAGTTCGGCCTCGCTGTCGCCGCGCCAGTGGGCGATCTCGCGCAGGATCCAGGGCAGCAGCGCCGGCTCATGGCGTCTGCCCTTGAGTTTGGCAGGTAAGTTGCGCGGCAGCAGGTAGGGACAGTCGGTCTCCACCATCAGCCGCGTGGCGGGGATCTCCGCGACCAGCTCGCGCAGGTGGTGGCCACGGCGCTCGTCGCACAGCCAGCCGGTCAGGCCGATATGCAGGTCCAGATCGAGATAGCCGAACAGCGTTGCACGGTCGGCGGTGAAGCAGTGCACCACGGCATCGCCGATCTCGTCGCGCCATGCATGCAGCATCTCGCGCATGCGCTGGCCGGCGTCGCGCTCGTGGATGAACAGCGGCTTGCCGCTCTCCGCTGCCATCCCCAGCTGGGCCTCGAAGGCGCGCTCCTGCTCGGCGGGGGTCGAGAAGTTACGGTTGAAGTCGAGGCCACACTCGCCCACGGCCACCACCTCTGGCTGGCGCTGCAGCTCGGCCATGGCGGCGGCCAGTCCGGCATCCCAGCGGCTGGCATCGTGGGGGTGGACCCCGGCGGTGGCATGCAGTGCCAGGCCCTCGCCGGCGTACCGGCGGGCCATGGCTACCGCCTGCTCGGCGTGCTCGCGATCGGTGCCGGTGAGGATCAGTGTGGTCACGTTGGCCGCCCGGGCCCGGGCCAGCACCGCCGGCAGGTCCCGGGCAAAGCTGTCATGGGTCAGGTTGGCGCCGATGTCGACCAGCGGGCTGGGCGAGGTGAAGCGCAGCGCCTCGGGCAGGAAGTCATCGAAGGTGTCGGCCACGCCTTGGCTCCTGTGCAGTGGGGGTCGGCAGGGGGCGCTATTCTACCCGTCGGACGGAGGCCACGGCCACGTCCGGGCACGCTTGAGTTACACTGGGCGCCCTGTCGATCGAGGAGGACCCCGCGTGACCCTGCTACGTCTGGAACAGTTGCAACTGGCCTATGGTACCCATGTGCTTCTCGACGGCGCCGACCTGGTGCTGCAGAAGGGCGAGCGCCTGGCCCTGGTGGGGCGCAACGGCACCGGCAAGTCGACGCTGCTGCGCCTGGTGGCCGGCGAGATCCTGCCCGACGGCGGCAATATCTGGCGTGCTCCCGGGCTCAAGATCGGCGTGCTGGCCCAGGAGCTTCCCGAGGCCTCCGGCCAGACCATCTTCGACATGGTGGCGGGTGGACTGCCCGAGGCCGGCGAGCTGCTCTCCGAGTACCACCACCTGATCCATGAGGACGAGCCCGACATGCGCCGCATGGCCGAGCTGCAGACGCGGCTCGAGGCGATCGACGGCTGGTCCTTCCACCAGCGCATCGATGTGGTGCTGACCCGCCTCGGCCTGCCCGCCGAGGCCGAGATGGCAGACCTCTCCGGCGGCTGGCGTCGCCGTGTGGCGCTGGCCCGGGCGCTGGTCGCCGAGCCCGACCTGCTGCTGCTCGACGAGCCCACCAACCACCTCGACCTCGACACCATCGCCTGGCTGGAGGAGCAGCTGCTGGACTTCAATGGTGCCGTGCTCTTCATTACCCACGACCGTGCCTTCCTGTCGAGGCTGGCCACGGCGATCCTCGAACTCGATCGCGGGCGCCTGGGCCGCTATCCCGGGGAGTATGCCGCCTATCAGGCGCAGAAGAGCCATGAGCTGGAAGTCGAGGCCCGCGAGCATGCCGAATTCGACAAGAAGCTCGCCCAGGAGGAGGCCTGGATCCGCCAGGGCATCAAGGCCCGACGTACCCGCAACGAGGGCCGGGTCAGGGCACTGGAGCAGCTGCGCCGTGAGCGCAGCGAGCGCCGTGAGCGCCAGGGCAAGGCCGCGCTCTCCGTCGATAGCGGCGAGCGCAGCGGCAAGCGGGTAGTGAGCCTCGAGCACGTCACCCAGCGCTTTGCCGGCGAGCCGGTGATCCGCGACCTGTCGCTGGAGGTGCAGCGCGGCGACCGCATCGGCTTCATCGGCCGCAACGGTGCCGGCAAGACCACGCTGCTCAAGATCCTGCTCGGGGAGCTTGAACCGAGCGAGGGCAAGGTGCAGTTCGGGACCAAGCTGCAGGTGGCCTATTTCGACCAGCTGCGTGCCGGGCTGGAGCCCGAGAAGACCGTCTACGACAACGTCGCCCAGGGCAGCGACCGCATCAGCGTGGGCGGCCGCGACCGCCACGTGATGAGCTACCTGCAGGACTTCCTGTTCACCCCGGAGCGGGTGCGGCAGCCGGTCAAGGCGCTTTCCGGCGGCGAGTCCAATCGCCTGCTGCTGGCCAAGCTGTTCACCCAGCCCGCCAACGTGCTGGTCCTCGACGAGCCCACCAACGATCTCGACGTGGAGACCCTGGAGCTGCTCGAGGAGTTGCTGCTCGACTTCGACGGCACCCTGCTGCTGGTCTCCCACGACCGGGCCTTCATGGACAACGTGGTCACCAGCGTGCTGGCCTTCGAGGGCGAGGGTCGGGTGCGCGAATATGTGGGTGGCTACAGTGACTGGGTGCGCCAGGGCGGCAGTCTGCCGCCGGCCCCCTGGGAAGGGGCGGCGCGCCAGCACGCCGAGCCGGTGGCGGAGCCGTCGCCGGCGCCATCGGGGGGCACGACGGTTGTGGCCGAGGGGACGGAGAAGGCGGCGTTGGCCGCTGACAAGGGAGCCGCCAGGAAGCCCGCCAAGCTCTCCTACAAGCTGCAGCGCGAACTCGACGGCCTGCCGGCGGAGATCGAACGGCTTGAGGGGGAGGTCGCCGGGTTCGAGGCCCAGGTCGGTGACCCGGGCTTCTATCAGCGGGAGGCCAGTGAGGTGACCGCCACGCTGGAGGCCCTCGCCGCGCGGCAGGCCGAGCTCGATGCGGCCATGGAACGTTGGATGGAGCTGGAGGCCCAGGCGTCCGGCGAGGCATGAGAAAGGCGCCCCGGAGGGCGCCTAGAGAAATGGGCCGACAGTAGGCGATTACTCTTCGCTCTTCTCGCCCTTCTGGCCCACGCGCACGGCCAGCACGTCGCACTGGGCGCCGTGGAGCACGCCGGTGGAGGTTGAGCCCAGCAGCAGGGCAAAGCCGTGACGGCCATGGGAGCCGACCACGATCAGATCGACATCGTGCTCCTCGGCGAAACGGTGGATCTCGGTGTCGGGCATGCCCACCACTACGTGCTGGTCCTCCTTGGCCACGCGCGGGTCGGCGATCTCGGCGAGACGATGCTTGGCATGCTCGTCGAGCTGGTCCTGGATGCTGGTCAGGTCCATGGGGATGTCGCCGCCATAGGCGAAGCCCAGCGGCTCCAGGGTGTGCATGATGGAGAGCTTGGCCTGGTTGCGGTCGGCGATCTGGGCGGCGCGCTCCAGCACCCGGTGGGAATCCTTGGTCAGGTCGACGGCGACCAGGACGTGACGATATTCGTTGCTCATGGGAGGGCTCCTCGACAGATGTCGTGCGGTCTATGGTGATGCCATCACTCTAGGCCGGCTGATCCGGCAAGACAACGGTCTATATCAATCATTTCGCATTAACTCGAGGGGAGAGAGGCCGATGATCTGGCTATTTATCCTGCTGGTCATGCTGCTGGTGATCTCGCCGGTGATGTGGCTCAAGCCCAGCCCGCGACAGAAGCGTGTTGCGGCACTCCGCAACGCGGCCATGCAGACCGGGCTCAAGGTGACGCTGCAGGTGCCGCCGCTGCATGGCGACAAGGTGCCGATGCCGGCCTATCGCTGGCCCTATCCGCCACAGCGGCCGGGGCCGGATTTCATGCTGGTCCGCGGCTCGCATGCGGCCGCAGCGCTCAAGCCCTTCGCCCATGACTGGCGCTGGCGCAAGGAGCCGTTGCGGCCCCTGCCCGACGCGCTGGAGGCGAGACTCAAGCGGCTGCTGGAGCGGTTGCCCCAGGATGCCCTGGTGGTGGAGTCCGATACCCGGGCCTTGACACTGTGGTGGCATGAATCCCAGGGCTATGAGCGCTTCTCGACCTATCTCGAGGATTTCGAGGCCCTGCGTGATGGCCTGGCAGGGCGGCCCGATGACCCACAGGCATCCGGTCCGCCGGTGCCGCCCGCCGTCTAGCCGTGCGCCTCATTCTCCCGCGCCTGCAACGCCAGGCCATTGTCCTCGATGCGTGACAGCAGATCGGTCAGGGTGGTCACCTCGGACTCATCGAGGCCGGCGAGCATCTCGTTGCGTGCCTCTCGCACCACGTCGTCGATGCGCTCGAGCAGCGGCGTGGCCGCGGCGGTGAGATAGACGCGTTTGGTGCGACGGTCCTGGTCGCAGGGGCGGCGCTCCACCAGGCCCTGCTCGGAGAGCTGGTCGAGGGTACGCACCAGCGAGGGGGCCTCGACGCCGATGGCGCGGGCCAGGTCGCACTGGGGCTGGCCATCACCCAGCCGCCACAGGTGGTAGAGCGTGACCCAGCGGGTCTGGGTCAGTCCCAGGGGGGCGAGGCGCTCGTCGATGACCGCACGCCACAGGCGGGGCAAACGGCTGAGCTGGAACCCGATGTTCTCTTGCATGGACGTTGGGCCTTCGGTTCAGGAAATCTTCCTGAATTGTCGGAACCCACTGCGTGGATTGCAAGCGGGCTTATCATTCGCTTTTCCCTGCAGTTGCCGGCGCCGGTGTATCGGCGGGGCTGATCTCGCTCTCATCGCCACTCTCTTCCGCGTCACTCTTTCCCTTGTCACTTTTGGCGTCGCCCGGCGTCTGCTCCATGGCTGCCTCCTGTGATGTCATCTCTGCGCCCTCGGCCTCACCATCGCCCGGGACGTGCGGCTGCCATGCCAGCCGCGGCAGGCCCGCTGGCCGGCGCGGACGCCCATCGGCCAGGGTGGCCGACTCATCCTCGGCCACCTGGAAGCGGATCACGCCGATGCGCTGGCCACCTTCGGTCATCACATCGATGCGCCAGTGCCCCGTGGGCGACTCGGGAAAATTCTGCTTGTGGCTCCAGGCGCGGTAGCCCGCCTCGCGGCCCCCCTCGATCACCAGCGGAATCCGGTCCACTTCCTGGCCATTCTGGCGCCACACATGCTGGATCTCCTCACGCAGGCCGCGAGGGGCCCGGATGGCCGTGTAGGCGAACAGCCCCTGGCTGCTCAGTGCCTCGGGGGTAAGGCGCAACTCGCCACTTGGTGCTCGGGCGGCCTCGTCGAAGCCCGGCGAGAGGGCGGTTGCAGTGATCCACAGGCTGGCCGGTGGCACCCAGGTGCGTCCCGCCCAGGCCGCCCCCGCCAGCAGCGGCAGCAGGACCAGCACCATCAGCCAGCGTCGTCCGCGCTGGTTGGCGGTCAGGTGCAGCAGGCTCGGCAGGCTGAACAGCAGCATGGCAGCGATGGCCAGCAGCAGGCTCTGGTAGGTGGTGAGGTGCAGCAGGGTGGGCAGGGTGACCAGCACCACCAGGAAGACGCACTGGGCGTGAAAGGCGAAGTAGAACCAGCGCTGCCGTTCGGCGATCCGGTGGTAGAGGGGGTCGAGGACGGAAAACAGCGCCATGGCGATGATCAGCAGGGTGAACAGCGCCTGGCCGCTGCGCCACACCGTGGTGGCCAGCAGGAAGGGGAGACAGAAGAACAGCGTCTCCTGGTGGATCATCTGGGCAATGAACTGGGTCACCGTGCGCGGCAGGGTGGGATAGCCGCGTCGCGCCAGCAGACGACCGATCAGGCTTTCCGAGAGCAGCAGCAGCCAGGCGCCGAGCATCCCCAGCGCGAGCAGCGCGCCGAGCCACTGCTGGCGCTCCACCAAAAAGAAACTGCCGAGGCCGGCGGCGAAGGCAATGGGCGGCCACAGCCAGCTCCAGGGACGCAGGCGGTGGATCAGTGCTTCGGCACAGGCCTGCAGGCGAGCGGCTCGGCTGGTGGCTGGCGTATTGTCGGGGTGGGACATTCGCATCTCGGTCGGCTGGCACCCTAGCAGACTAGCACTCGGCATATGGAGTCGCCGTCCGCCGACAGGCCGAGGTAGTGTACAAGGAAGTACTGGAAGCGTCCCAGCGGCGGTCCGGTGCTCCGGAGTCTGTCCCCGGAACCGCCTTGAGCGGTGCTGCCATCTGCGATGGCCCTGGGTCTTTGGCAGAGACACTTGACGCCGGCGCCAGGCTGAACCAAGCTGTGCGCATTCAAACGGCCGTATGAAATCGGGAGATTCGCGGAATGATCTATCAGGGCAATGCCATCACGGTGGTGCGTGGCGATGACGATATCGCCACGCTCACCTTCGATCTGCAGGACGAGTCGGTCAACAAGCTCTCCAGCGCGGTGGTCACCGAGCTGGATGAAGCGGTCAAGGCGCTGCAAGGCGAGAGTGGTCTGGCGGGCCTGCTGCTCACCAGCGCCAAGGAGGCCTTCATCGTCGGCGCCGACATCACCGAGTTCCAGGCCATGTTCGGCAAGGGGGGAGACTTCCTGGAGTCGATGCTGGTGCGGGTCCACGGGATCTTCAATGCCATCGAGGACCTGCCGTTCCCCACCGTCACCGCCATCAATGGCCTGGCGCTGGGCGGTGGCTGCGAGGTGCTGCTGACCACCGACTTCCGGGTGATGAGCGAGAGTGCCCAGATCGGCCTGCCCGAAACCAAGCTCGGCATCCTGCCCGGCTGGGGTGGCTGCGTGCGCCTGCCGCGCCTGATCGGCGCCGACAATGCCGTCGAGTGGATCGCCGGCGGCACCCAGAACCGGGCCGATGTCGCCCTGAAGATGGGCGCTGTGGATGCCGTGGTGCCGGCCGAGCAGCTGGAGGCGGCGGCCCGCGATATCCTGGCCCGCGCCATCGCCGGTGAGCTGGATTACCGGGCCCGCCGCGCCGAGAAGCAGCAGCCACTCAAGCTGGGGCCGATCGAGCAGATGATGGCCTTCGAGACGGCCAAGGGTTATGTGGCCGGCAAGGCGGGCCCGCACTACCCGGCGCCCGTAGAGGCGATCAAGGTGATCCAGAAGGGCGCCGGCGAGGAGCGCGCCCGGGCCCAGGCCATCGAGTCCAAGGCCTTCGTCAAGTTGGCGATGGGTGAGGTGGCCTTCAACCTGGTCGGCCTGTTCATGAACGACCAGGTGGTCAAGAAGAAGGGGGCCCGCTACGAGAAGCAGGCGCGCCCGGTCAAGCAGGCCGCCGTGCTCGGCGCCGGGATCATGGGCGGCGGTATCGCCTACCAGAGTGCCAGCAAGGGCACGCCGATCCTGATGAAGGACATCAAGGACGACGCCATCGAGCTTGGCCTCAAGGAGGCGCGCAAGCTGTTCGCCAAGCAGGTGGAGCGTGGCAAGCTCACCACCGAGAAGATGGCCGAGCGGCTCACCAATATTCGTCCGACCCTCGCCTACGGCGACTTCGGCCACGTCGACCTGGTGGTCGAGGCGGTGGTCGAGAACCCGAAGGTCAAGGAGGCGGTACTGGCCGAGGTGGAAGCCGAGGTGAGCGAGCAGACCATCCTGACCTCCAACACCTCCACCATCTCCATCACGCGCCTGGCACAGAACCTCAAGCGCCCCGAGAACTTCTGCGGCATGCACTTCTTCAACCCGGTGCACCGCATGCCACTGGTGGAGGTGATCCGCGGCGAGCAGACCAGCGATGCCGCCGTGGCCGCCACCGTGGCCTACGCCCGGGCCATGGGCAAGACCCCCATCGTGGTCAACGACTGTCCGGGGTTCCTGGTCAACCGGGTGCTCTTCCCCTACTTCGGCGGCTTCAGCCTGCTAATGGAGCAGGGCGCCGACTTCGCGCGGGTCGACAAGGTGATGGAGAAGTTCGGCTGGCCCATGGGCCCCGCCTACCTGCTCGACGTGGTGGGCCTGGATACCGCGGTGCACGCCGGCGAGGTGATGGCCGAGGGCTTCCCGGAGCGCATGGGCAGCCTGGGCGGTGGCGCCAAGGGTGAAGGCGACAGCCAGAGCGCCATCCAGGTGATGTTCGAGAATGACCGCCTGGGCCAGAAGAATGCCAAAGGCTTCTACGCCTACGAGGAGGATCGCCGCGGCAAGCCGAAGAAGGTGCGCGACGAGGCCGCCATCGAGCTGGTCAAGGGGGTGGCCAGGGAGAGCCGCGAGTTCAGCGACGAGGAGATCATCGCGCGCATGATGGTGCCGCTGTGCCTGGAAGCCGTGCGCTGCCTCGAGGATGGCATCGTCGGCAGTCCGGCCGAGGCCGATATGGCGCTGATCTACGGCATCGGCTTCCCGCCGTTCCGTGGGGGGGCGCTGCGCTACATCGACGCCATGGGCGTGGATGCCTTCGTCGCGCTGGCCGACGACCTGGCCAAGGAGCTGGGTGCCCTCTATGCGCCCACCGACAAGCTGCGCGAAATGGCCGCTGCCGGCGAGCGCTTCTACGACACCCAGAACCAGGCCCCGGCCCAGGCCTGATCCCCGCCACGACAACAGGAGTCGCAAGCAATGAGTCTGAATCCGAGAGATATCGTGGTGGTCGACTGTGTGCGTACCGCCATGGCCAAGGCCAAGAACGGCGCCTTCCGACACGTGCGCGCCGAGAACCTCTCCGCCGCCGTCATGCAGTCGCTGTTCGAGCGCAATGCCGGCCTCGATCCGGCAGAGGTTGACGACGTGATCTGGGGCTGTGTCAACCAGACCCTGGAGCAGTCCATGAACATCGCCCGCAACGCGGCGATCCTGACCGGCATTCCGCGCAGCGTGCCGGCCCAGACGGTCAACCGCCTGTGTGGTTCATCGATGAGCGCGCTGCATATCGCTGCGGCCAATATCAAGGCCGGCATGGGAGATTTCTACGTGATCGGTGGCGTGGAGCACATGGAGCACGTGCCCATGACCCACGGTGTCGACGTCAATCCGTCGGCCAGCAAGCATGTCGCCAAGGCGGCGATGATGATGGGCCTGACCGCCGAACTGCTGGGCAAGATGCATGGCGTCTCCCGTGAGGAGCAGGACGCCTTTGGCGTGCGTTCCCACCAGCGTGCCCAGGCGGCCATGGAGAAGGGCGGTTTCGACAACGAGATCATCGGCGTGGAGGGGCACGATGCCAATGGCTTCCGCACCCTGGTCAAGCGCGACGAGGTGATCCGTGCCGATGCCAGCCTGGAGAAGATGGCCGAGCTCAAGCCGGCCTTCGACCCGCGTGGCGGCACCGTCACCGCGGGCACCTCCTCGGCGCTCTCGGTGGGCGCCTCGGCCATGGCGGTGATGAGCTACGAGCGCGCCCAGGCGCTGGGTCTCGAGCCCATCGCTCGGGTGCTCTCCACCGGCGTGGCCGGCTGTGACGCCTCCATCATGGGCTATGGCCCGGTGCCGGCCTCGAAGAAGGCGCTCAAGGCCGCCGGCCTCACGGCCGACGATCTCGACACCGTGGAGCTCAACGAAGCCTTCGCCGCCCAGGCGCTGCCGGTGCTCAAGGATCTCGGGCTGCGTGATGTCATGGAGGAGAAGGTCAACCTGCATGGCGGCGCCATCGCCCTGGGCCACCCGCTGGGCTGCTCCGGCGCGCGCATCTGCACCACCCTGCTCAACGTCATGCGCGAGCGCGACACCACCCTGGGCCTGGCCACCATGTGTATCGGCATGGGCCAGGGCGTGGCCACGGTGTTCGAACGGCTGAAGTAGGGCCTCGGGTTTCCCTGAATACAAGCGGCGGCGCTCTCTGGAGCGCCGCCGCTTGCGTTTGCAAGTGCCAAAGCTACAGCATGCCGCCCTCTAGCCCCGCGGCCATGGCCATGCCCAGTTCCTCCACCTGGCCGACGAAGTCCTTCTGCCACTCGCCGCGCAGGGTCAGCGGTTCCTGCACCCACTTCCAGCACAGGCCGGTGATGATGCCCTCCACGGCGCGTCGGGTGCCGGTGCCGTCGTGTCCGGCGCGGATATAGAGGGCACAGGGGAGGCCCTGGGTCTCCTCGAGCAAGGGGTAGTACGAGCGATCGAAGAAGTCCTTGAGTGCTCCGCTCATGTAGCCCAGGTTTTCCGTGGTACCGAGCAGGATGGCATCGCAGGCCAGCACATCCTCGGGGCCGGCCTCCAGCGGTGCCTTGACGGTGATCTCCACGTCCTCGATATCGGGATGGCACGCCCCACGCTCGGCGGCCTCGAGCAGCCTGGCGGTGTTGGGGGAGGGGGCATGGGCGACGATCAGCAGGCGCTTGGGCATATTGACAGCTCCTCGGTTGTTTCCCAGGCTACATCGGCACTTATTCGCTTTCATCAGGAGGATCATCCATGGCATTCGCCCTGTCGACCCTGCGACTCTCCAGCCTCGCCTTCGAGGACGGGGGTGCCATTCCAGCCAAGCATACGGGTGAGGGCGATGATCTCTCGCCGGCACTGGCCTGGCAGGACGCCCCGAAGGGCACCAAGGGTTTCGCCCTGATCTGCCACGATCCGGACGCCCCGCTGGTGCAGAACGGCACCTACGGTTTCGTGCACTGGGTGCTCTACAACATTCCGGCGTCCACCGGCAGCCTGGAGGAGGCAACCCGGGTCGGGACGCGAGGCAAGAACGACTTCGGCAAGCTGGGCTACGGCGGTCCCATGCCCCCGGAAGGGCACGGCATCCACCGTTACTACTTCTGGGTACTGGCGATGGACAAGCCCACCGACGACCTTCCCGAAGGGCTCTCGCTGCGTGACCTGCTGGTCAAGGTCGAGCCGCACCTGCTGGGCATGAATCGCCTGGTGGGCACCTACCGTCGCGGCTGATCATCTCCGCTCCAGACGACGACGCCCCGGTATCCTGATGGATGCCGGGGCGTCGTCATTTCCTGCCCTGGGTGGGGCGTTGCCGGGTGGTCAGGCGATCACTCGGCCAGTGCCTCCAGCAGCACCCTGGCGACAGGCTCCGAGGAGGGCGGGTTCTGGCCGGTGATCAGGCGGCCGTCGCGGCAGGTATAGGGCGCGAAGTCATCCGCCTTGGAGTAGTCGGCGCCGGCGGCCTTCAAGGCCTCCTCCACCAGTTGCGGCACCACCTCGGTCAGCCCCACGGCGTCCTCCTCACCGTTGGTGAAGCCGGTGACCCGGCGGCCTCGGACGAGCGGCTCCCCGTTGGCGTCGCGCGCATGGAGCAGCACGATGGGAGCGTGGCACACCGCCGCCACGGGCTTCTGCTGGGCCCAGAAGGTCTCGATCAGGCGGATGGAGTCGGGATTGTCCACCAGATCCCACAGCGGGCCATGGCCGCCGGGGTAGAAGATGGCATCGAAGTCGTCGGCGTTCACCTCGTCGAGACGACGGGTGGTGGCCAGTTGCTGCTGGGCTTCCGGGTCCTGCTTGAAGCGCCGGGTGGCCTCGGTCTGGCTCTCCTCGGCGTCGCTGCTGGGGTCCAGCGGCGGCTGGCCGCCGGCGGGCGAGGCGAGTACCACCTCGGCACCGGCATCCAGGCAGGCATAGTAGGGTGCCGCCAGCTCCTCCAGCCAGAAGCCGGTGGGCTTGCCGGTGTCGCCGAGGCGGTCATGGGAGGTAAGGACCATCAGAATACGTTGGCTCATGGAGCTCTCCTGTCTGTAGCATTGTCTTCGCAAGCGTCGCGATCCATTGTGAAGCAAGAGCATGCCACTCGGGAATTGGAGTTTGGCTATGGCCGGCATGCAGGGTATCCATCATGTCGGCACGGGGAAGCGGAGGCCTGTCATGCCAGAGGGGCGTAACGACGTCTTGAGGGTCTACTACGACGGCATCTGCCCCGGTTGCCGGCGTGACCGCGCCCGCTACGAGCGCTGGGCCGGGGAGGCGGGCGCGCAGGTTCAGTGGTGCGACGTGACCGAGCATCAGCAGGCGCTACGGGCCAGGGGCGTCGACCCCCAGGCGGCGCTGCTCTCGCTGCACGTGGAGGAGGAGGACGGGCGCATCAGCGAGGGCATCGACGCCTATATCCTGCTGATGCGCCGGGTATCGCGGCTCAGGCCCCTGGCCTGGTTGATCGGTCTCCCCGGCATCAAGTCACTGCTGCGTCGGGGCTATGACGCCTGGGTCAGGCGACGCCTGGCACGCCAGGGGCGCCTCCTGCCGTAAGGGGCGTGTCGTCTCGGCCTCTCCGGCAGGGTGATGGCTGACGAGTGTGTCGGTGGCTCAGTTTGCCTCCCGCGCCTTACGCTCCTGGGGCAGCAGGGCCGAGTGGATCAGGGCGTTGACCGGGGTGGCCACCCCGGCCTCGCGGCCCAGGCGCACCACGGCCCCGTTCTGGGATTCCAGTTCGGAGGGGCGGCCGGCCATGATGTCGCGCTGCATGGAGGCGGTGCTCGCCTCGGGCAGAGCATCGATGAAGCCCAGCGCCCGCGCCTCGGCATCCTCGAGCAGGGCGATGCCGCGCGCCCGGGCCACCGCGACGATCTCCGTGAGGATCTGTTCGATCATCTCGCGGGTCTCGGGCAGGCGGCGGGTCACGCCGATGGGGGCGCGGGTGATGGCCCCGATGCCGCTCATGGCGCAGATGAACAGGAACTTGCTCCACACCGCGGCCTGGATATCGTCGGGGATCTCGGCGGTAACGCCATGGGCGGCGTCGAAGGCGGCCTTGAGGCGCTCGGCGCGCTCGCTCGTGTGGTTGTCGCGCTCGCCAAAGCGCACGAAGGGGGCGACGCCGGCATGCTTGATGTGCCCGGGCGACGCCTTCCAGGCCAGGATCCCGCACAGGCCCTCCAGCACGTTCTCCTCGCCCAGCGCCTTCGCCAGGAGGTCGGCGGCCTCGACGCCGTTCTCCAGTGGCACCACCAGGGTCTCGGCCCCCACCAGGGGGCGTATCGCCTCGGCGGCCTCGCTGACCTGCCACGCCTTGACCGCCACGATGACGGCATCCACCACGCCGACGGTGCGCGGATCGTCGGTGGCCTCCACCTCGGTCAGGTGCAGATCGCCCTCGATGCTCGAGACTTTCAGTCCGTCGCGCTGCAGGGCGGCCAGGTGCTCGCCGCGGGCGATGAAGGTGACCTCGTGGCCGGCTGCGGCCAGGCGCGCGCCGAAGTAGCCGCCCACGCCGCCGCTGCCCATGATCGCGAAACGCATCCCTCTCTCCTCGTGCCGATGTCATCAGGCAGAGCCTACACCGCCGTGGCGCTAACGGCACGGCCGGCACCCCGGCTCAGCGTTCGCGGCGGGCCGACCAGTGGCGCTGCATCTCGAGGAAGGTGAGCGAAGCCGACCAGGTGATCAGCATGAAACCCAGCAGTGCCTCGCTGCCGGTGATGAAGCGGATCGGCCCGGTGGGAAAGAGGTCACCATAACCCAGGGTGCTGTAGGTGATGGCAGAGAAGTAGACGTAGTCGAGCAGGGTGACGGTCTCGAGGCCCACCAGCTGCCCTGCCAGGGGGTGCTCGGCGAGCAGGGCCATGGCCACGCCGAAGATCCAGATCTCTGCGACATGGGCGCCAAACAGCACGAAGCTGAGCATCAGGAAGCGCCGGCGCAGGGTGCCATGGGCGCGTTCCAGTCCCCGCCAAAGCCGCATCGATACCTCGTAGTGCAGCAGGATGCAGAGCGTTACCGCGATCAGGGCAGTGGCCACGGCCCAGAAGTGGCCTGGATCCAGGTAGGCATCGAACACTGGAGGTACTCCGCTGGTTGGAAGCCGTCAGCCTAGCGTGATCCGACGACCCGCGTTAAGCCCCGCGCGACGCCATGACGCCCCGACGCGGCGGCTGGTAGGATGTAGGTATCCAACCAACCCGTGATGGTCCGGCCATTGGCCTGGCCGCCACGCCCCCTGGACGTCGCCATGAAGAAGAGTTCCCCCGCGGTGGCACCGCTGGACGATACCCTCTCGCCGCTGGTCCTCAAGCGGGTGGGTATCGACACCTATCGCGAGAACGTGGCCTACCTGCACCGCGAGTGCCACCTCTACCGTGCCGAGGGCTTCCAGGCCCTCTCCAAGGTGGAGGTGCGTGCCAATGGCCAGCGTATCCTCGCCAGCCTCAACGTGGTCGATGACCCCAGCATCGTCGACTGCCAGCAGCTCGGCCTCTCCGAGGACGCCTTCGTCTCGCTGGGGCTGGAGGAGGGACGGCCGGTGAGCGTCTCCCAGGCCGAGCCGCCGGCCTCGATTCCCGCCCTGCACCGCAAGATCCGTGGCGAGCGCCTCGAGCGCGACGACTACCGGGCGATCATCCAGGACATCGCCGAGCTGCGCTACTCGAAGATCGAGCTGACCGCCTTCGTGGTGGCCTGTGACCTGGGCGAACTGGATCGCGAGGAGATCTTCTACCTCAGCGATGCCATGTGCCGGGTGGGGCGTCGCCTCGACTGGCACGAGCAGCCGGTGGTCGACAAGCACTGCATCGGCGGCATCCCCGGCAACCGGACCTCGATGCTGGTGGTGCCCATCGTCGCTGCCCACGGGCTGCTCTGCCCCAAGACCTCATCGCGAGCCATCACCTCGCCCTCGGGCACCGCCGACACCATGGAGGTGCTGGCCAACGTCGACCTGCCCTTCGAAGCCCTGGGCGAGATCGTGCGTACCCATCGCGGCTGCCTCGCCTGGGGCGGCACCAGCCAGCTTTCGCCGGCCGATGACGTGCTGATCTCGGTGGAGCGCCCGCTCTCCATCGACTCACCGGGCCAGATGGTCGCCTCGATACTCTCCAAGAAGGTCGCCGCCGGCTCCACCCACCTGCTGCTGGATATCCCCGTGGGGCCCCATGCCAAGGTGCGCTCCATGCCCGAGGCCCGCCAACTGCGCAAGCTGTTCGAGTTCGTTGCCGGACGCATGGGGCTGACGCTGGACGTGGTGATCACCGACGGCAGCCAACCCATCGGTCGCGGCATCGGCCCCATGCTCGAGGCCCGCGACGTGATGCAGGTGTTGACCAATCATCCTGATGCCCCCATGGACCTGCGCCAGAAGGCGCTGCGCCTGGCCGGGCGGATACTGGAGTTCGACCCCGACGTGCGCGGCGGTGACGGCTTTGGCATCGCCCGGGATATCCTCGATTCAGGCCGCGCCCTGGAGAAGATGCAGGCGATCATCGAGGCCCAGGGGGCGAAGCCCTTCGATCCGGGTAACCCGCCTCTGGCGTCGCACCATTTCACGGTGGTGGCACCCGCGGATGGCGTGGTGGTGGGCATCGACAATCTCAAGCTGGCGCGCATCGCCAGGCTGGCCGGGGCGCCCAAGGCGGTCGGGGCGGGAGTCGACATGGCGGTGCGGCTCGGCGATGAGATCAGGGCCGGCCAGGCGCTGTATACCGTCTATGCCGCCTTCCGCAACGAGCTGTCGCTGGCCCACCAGTCCAGCGAGCGCGACAGCGGCGTGACCCTGGGCCAGCGTGACGAGCTGATACACCTTAACGTGGAGATGTGATCCCGTGAGTCGAGACAAGGAACGTGCCCTGCTGCATTTCGCTGACGAGGCCACCGCGGCCCGGCGCCTGGCCGACGCCGCCGGCATGGAGGCGCTGGCCGTCGAGCGCCACCGCTTCCCCGATGCCGAGCTCAAGCTGACCCTGCCCTTCGGCGATGAAGGGGGCGTCCCTGAGTGCCTGGTGGTCTATCGCAGCCTGGATCGACCCAACGACAAGCTGGTCGAGCTGCTGCTGCTGGCTCGCCATGCGCGCCGCCAGGGCGTGAGGCACCTGGTGCTGGTGGCGCCCTACCTCGCCTACATGCGTCAGGATATCGCCTTCCACCCCGGCGAGATTGTCAGCCAGACCATCGTCGGTGGCTTCCTGGCCGAGCTGTTCGACGCCGTGGTCACCGTGGACCCGCACCTGCATCGCATCGAGCGCCTCGACCAGGCGATCCCCCTCGAGCACGCCATCGCGCTCTCCGGCGCGCCACGCCTGGCCGAACTGGTGGCCGAGAAGCGCCCCGGGGCCCTTCTGCTGGGCCCGGACGAGGAGGCGAGGCAGTGGGTGGCCCAGGCTGCCGCGGTCACCGGCGGCGGCTTCGGGGTGTGCCGCAAGGTACGCCACGGCGATCGTGATGTGTCGATCCAACTCCCCGAACTTTCTTTGGCGGGTCGCCAGGTGGTGCTGATGGACGACGTGGCGAGCTCCGGGCATACCGTGGCCCGGGCCACCGAGGCGTTGCTTGCCGCGGGCGCGGCGTCGGTGGACCTGGCCCTGACCCATGCGCTGTTTGCCGATGATGCCCTGGCGGTGATTCACTCGGCCGGCGTAGGAGAAGTGTGGAGTACCGACTGTATTGCCCATCAGAGCAATGCCATCGCCATGGCGCCGGTGCTGGCCGAGGCCCTGGAAGGGTTGTGGTAACCCCAGCCGGTCAAGGTGATGAATCCATACAAAACGACCGCGCCGCCCAGGAGGGCGGCGCGGTCGGAGGGTTGCTGTGTGCGGCTCAGGCGAAGGCGGGACGTGGCATGAAGGCCCTGAGGCTCTCCAGGCTCATCACCTTGTGACCGGTCTCGGGCTGGTCGGTCTGGAAGCCGATGTCGAAGCCCTGATCCTCCAGCCTTGCCTGCCAGAATTCCTGGGTGGCCAGTTCCTCGGCCTCGCCAGCGTTGGTGGCGTGGAAGATGCCGCCGCCGAGGTGCTGCTCATGGCCACGGGGGTGGATAGCGTAGACGTCGACGAGGAAGGGTTGCATGACGCTCTCACTGGCTGGTGACTGTGGGCACATGATAGCCCCCTGCAACGGATTTCCTGAGCGAATGTGAATGCCGTTGTCACACTCCCCATGACGCCAGTGCATCATTCCTCGCCGGCATGATGGATGCCGCAAACGACAGGACCCCGCATGCAGGCATGCGGGGTCCTGGTGTCGGTGTCACGACAGGCGTCGCGGAGTATCGGTCAGCTCTGCTGGTCTGCCGGTTTCTCGCCACCACGATGGCCCAGCGGACCGGCCTGGTCGAGGCGCGGATGGTGGTCGAGGAACTCGCGGTGCGGGTCGGGCAGGGCATCCAGGGCCTGCAAGCTGCGGGTGATGGCGTGGATCGCCGCCACCACATCCCGGGTGTTGCCGGTCTCCGAGATGGTGTGCATGTTGCGGATCGGGAAGCCGATGGAGGTGGCCACGCAGTCCACCGCGGCGAGCACGCCGGCCATGCCGTCGGTGCCGGTGTCGATGCCGGCGACGTCGCGTTGCATGGGGATGGCATGCTCGCGGGCGGTGCTTTCGATGATGCGGTTGAGCTGCTCGCTGGCGATGGAGCCCACCGACATGGTGAAGCCCTGGCCCATCTCCAGAGGCTGCATGCGGCGGTCGCCGATGCCGGGGGCGGCCACGTAGTCGTGGTTGACGTCCACGGCGATGATGGCGTCCGGCTCGAGCTCCCCGGCCAGCACCCGGCTGCCGAAGCGGCCGATCTCCTCGTAGCTGGCGATGGCGAACATCACCCTGACCTTCTCGGTGCCGCCCGCCTCGGCGATCAGCCGTGCCACCTCGGCGGTGACGAAGCAGCCCAGGCCGTTGTCGAGGTAGGCGCCGTAGAAGGTGTCCGGGCTGAAGCCGTGGCGGATGGGGCGCTCCAGCAGGATAGCGTCGCCGGGACGCACGCCCAGATTCTCCACCTGCTGCTTCTTGTTGTCGCCATGGATCTGCAGGTCGAGGTAGAGCTGCTCCTTCTTGATGCCCTTGTCACCATTGCGCTGGGCCGGGTCGGAGAAGTGGATGGCGCCCAGTGCCTCCACGGTGCCGCCCTCGATGCGGCGGTAGCTTCCCGGTGCCTCGGGGTCCTCGCTGAACAGCGTGACCTCATGGCCGACCAGCACGTTGGGCAGGAAGGAGTCGCTGTTGATCCAGATCTTGCCGTCCTCGCCGATGGAGCGCACCTGCATGCGGATCTTGTCGGCGTGGCCGATGATCATCACCTTGAAGAGATCGTCGCGGCCCGGGTGGGTGTCCAGCACCACACCGGCGTGCCCCTTGAACTGGTGGAGTTGCCAGCCATCGGGGGCAAAGCGCTCGAAATGGGGCTTGAGTACGCCGTAGGTCATGGCCCCTTCGAGCCCCACGGGGCTCGGCGCGGCGAGGATCTCGCGCATCAGCTCGAACTGCTCCTCGGGCATGGCGGACGTCCAGGGGGTATCGCTCATTCGTTGGTTCTCCTTGCATGGCGGGCGCCATGACCGGCGCCCGGGTAATGATGGTTGTCGAGGGAGGGAATCAGGCGCGCTGGGGAAGCCTGGCGCCCAGCCACTGGCGCAGCGGCTTGATGGCGAGTACCAGCAGTACCACCAGGGCCGCCGCTTCAAGCCATTCGGGCAGCAGTTCCTGCACCCCCTCGACCTGACCCGGGATATTCAGTTGCCAGACATTGGCCAGGGCATCGGTGCCCAGCCCCAGCAGTAACACGCTGGTCAGGATGCCGGCCAGGTAGGCGATCAGTGCATGGCCCCCCAGTTCCCGGCGCAGCACCCCCAGGGTAGCCAGGCTGGTGACGGGGGCGGCCACCAGGAAGACCAGCACGGTGCCCGGCGAAACGCCGGCCAGCAACAGGCCAGCGGCTATCGGGGTGGCCGCGGTGGCGCACAGGTACATGGGAATGCCGATCACCGCCATCAACAGCATGGCGGGGAGCCCGCTGCCGAAGGCAGCGAGCTGTTCGGCGGGCACCAGAGCGATCAGGGCACCGGCCACTACCAGGCCGACGAGCAACCAGCGGCTGATATCATCGAGGATATCGCTGAAGGCATAGCGCAGCCCGCCTGACAGGCGCCGGGTGAGGGGCTCGGGACCCTCGGGCTGGCTGCCCGAACCGGCACAGCTACCGCTCGCGCAGCAGCCGGAGCCGGCTGGTGTTGCCGCAGGAGTGGCGGGTGCAGCGCTTGCGGTGGTGCCGACCAGTAGCCCCGTGGCAATGGCGGTGATCACGGCGGTAAGTGCCCTGGCCACGGCCATGAAGGGGCCCAGCAGGGCATAGCTGATGGCCAGCGAGTCGACGCCGATGCCCGGGGTGCCGATCAGGAAGGCGGTGGTCGGGCCGCGCGCGGCGCCGCCACGGTGCAGTGCCAGGGCGGTGGGAATGGCGCCACAGGAGCACAGTGGCAGCGGAGCGCCGATGATGGCGGCGCGGGTCACGCTGGCCACGCCGCGCCCGCCGACCCAGCGCTGCAGCAGCTGCTCGGGGAGCAGCGCCTTGATCAGGCCGGCGATGGTCAGCCCCAGCAACAGCCAGGGGGCGGCCGAGAGGGCAACCTGCAGGATGGCGTGAATCAGCGTCATGGCGATAGGCTCCCATGAGGGTGTCGCCCCAGCTTACCATGCACCGGACCCCACTCAGCAGTGGCTGCCTGGCGCCACCGGATATGCCAAGCTGGCATTGATGATATCGGTGAATCGGGGGAGCAGCATGCAAGGACACAAGCGTGGCGACCTGGAGCAGGAGCATCATCCCGATGCCATTCGCCGCCGCCTGCAGGGCGGCAATGCTGGGCAGAGCCTGCCCGATGCCATCCTCGGTGGCATCGACGGCTGCGTGACCACCTTCGCGGTGGTGTCGGGTGCCTTCGGGGCCGGCTTCTCGGCCACGGTGGCGCTGGTGCTGGGCTTCGCTAACCTGCTGGCCGACGGTTTCAGCATGGCGATCAGCAACTACGAGGCGATCAAGGCGCAGCGTGAGCATGTCGACGGGGTGCGCCGCGACGAGCACCACCATATCGACGTGATCCCCGATGGCGAGCGCGAGGAGATCCGCCAGATATTTATCGCCAAGGGCTTCAAGGGGGAGGTGCTGGAGCAGGTGGTGGAGACCATCTGCAGCGACCGCGAGCTATGGGTGGAGACCATGCTGCGCGAGGAGCATGGCCTGCAGACCGAGGGGCTGAGCCCTCTGCGTTCGGGGCTTGTGACCTTTGCCGCCTTCCTGGTGGTGGGCGCGGTACCGCTGCTGCCCTACGCCGTGCCCGGCCTGGCCACCAATACCCAGTTCCTGGCGAGCCTTGCTCTCGCCGGAGTGATGTTCTTCCTGATCGGCATGGGCAAGAGTCTCGTCTACCACCAGCCGGTGCTGGCCTCCGGCGTGCGTACCCTGTTGATGGGGGGCGCCGCGGCGGGGCTCGCCTTCCTCACCGGCCATCTCGCCCAGGCCCTGTTCGGCGTCGGCCTCTAGTAGCCCGGTAAAAAAGCAACGCCACGCATGGGCGTGGCGTTACGGTGGTGAACTGGCGCTGAACGGGCTCGCCTCAGTGCCCGGGCCAGGCCCTGGGGTCGACCTTGTCGGCCAGCCTGGGGAAGCGGCTTGGGTCGAAGGTGGGGTCCTGCCCCGCCTTGAGCTGGCGCTCATAGTCCCGGAACAGCGCGAAGGCCACCGGTGAGAGCAGCAGAATGGCGACCAGGTTGATCAGTGCCATCATGCCCATGGAGAGGTCGGCGAAGTTCCAGATGGCCCCCAGGCTTGCCATGGACCCGACCATTACCATTCCCAGCACGGCCAGGCGATAGAGCAGGATGGCCAGTGGTGCGCGGCGCGGTCCGGCCAGGTACTCCACGTTGGATTCGCCATAGGAGTAGTTGGCGATCACCGAGGTGAAGGCGAACAGCAGGATGGCAATGGCGATGAACTTGCCACCCCACTCGCCCACGTGCTGGGAGAGTGCAATCTGGGTGAGCTGGATGCCATTGGCCTGGTCGCTGGCCAGCAGCTCGGGGCCTGCCATGATGATGATGGCCGCGGTGGCGGTGCAGATCACCAGGGTGTCGAGGAAGACACCGAGCATCTGGATGAAGCCCTGGGCCGCGGGGTGATTGGGGTGAGTGGTGGCGGTGGCCGCGGCGTTGGGAGCCGAGCCCATGCCCGCCTCGTTGGAGAACAGCCCGCGCTTGATACCGTTCATGATGGCCTGGGCCACCGCATAGCCCACCGCGCCGCCGGCAGCCTGTTCGAGTCCGAAGGCGCTCCTGATGATGGTGCCCAGCGCTGCGGGCAGGTCGCCGATATTGAGCAGCACCACGGTCACCGCCAGCAGCAGATAGAGCAGTGCCATCAGCGGCACCACCAGTTCGGCGACCCGGGCAATGGACTTGAGGCCACCGAAGATGATCGGTGCGACCACCACGACCAGTACCAGGCCCATGGCCCAGGTGGGTACCGCGAAGGCCTCCTGCATCGCCTGGGCGATGGAGTTGGCCTGTACGCTGTTGAAGGCCAGGCCGAAGGCAATGATCAGGCAGATCGAGAAGAGTACGGCCAGCCAGCGCAGGCCCAGACCACGCTCGATGTAGCGCGCCGGACCGCCGCGGAAGGTCTGGTCACCGTGATCGATCTTGTAGGCCTGGGCCAGGGTGGATTCCACGAAGCTGGTGGCCATGCCGACCAGAGCCGTCATCCACATCCAGAAGATGGCGCCGGGGCCGCCGAAGTAGATGGCCACGGCGACGCCGGCCAGGTTGCCGGTGCCTACCCGAGCCGCCAGGCTGGTTGAGAGCGCCTGGAATGAGGAGATGCCACCGTCCCCCTCGCGGGAGTGTCTCAGCAGCTTGAACATATGGCCGAAGTAGCGGAACTGGATACCGCGAGTCATCAGGTTTTGCGCGAGATACCCGGTACTTTTAGTGCCGGGAGGGATAGCGCGTCGTCCGCAAGGACGACCCTGTTCTCGCTGCCTCCTTCTTTGATGGTTGCTATCTATATATGTTTGTTTATACAGTATGCGTATGACGAAACGCGCTTACCGATACCGCTTCTATCCGACGCCTGAGCAAGAACAGCTTCTTGCTCGGACGTTTGGCTGTGTGCGTTTCGTCTACAACGCGGTGCTTCGCTACCGCACCGATGTCTTCCATGAGCGGCGCGAAAGAATTGGCTATGTGGCCGCGAACGCTGAGCTGTCTCGAATGAAGAAGGCCGCCGACACCGCCTTCCTCAATGAGGTCAGCTCGGTTCCGCTTCAGCAGTGTCTTCGCCACCAGCAGACCGCCTTCAAGAACTTCTTCGAGGGTCGCGCCAAGTACCCGAACTTCAAGAGCAAACGACACCGCCAGTCGGCGGAGTTCACACGCTCGGCGTTCAAGTACCGCGACGGAAAGCTGTTTCTTGCCAAGTGCAAGGAGCCACTGCCGGTGCGCTGGAGCCGTGAGCTGCCTAGCGAGCCGACTACCATCACCGTGTCCAAGGACTCGGCAGGCCGCTACTTCGTCGCGTGCCTATGCGAGTTCGACCCCGAGTCGCTGCCCGTGACCGCGAAAATGGTGGGCATTGACCTCGGTTTGAAAGACCTGTTCGTCACCAGCGACGGGCATCGAATCGGCAATCCCCGCCACACGGCGAAGTACGCGACCCGTCTGGCCAAGGCCCAACGTCGGCTGAGCAGGAAGACGCTCGGCTCGAAGAACCGTGCCAAGGCCAGGCAGAAGGTCGCCCGCCTTCACGCCAAAATCTCCGATTGCCGGATGGACCGCTTGCACAAGCTGTCCCGCCAGATCGTCAACGAGAACCAAGTGATCTGCGTCGAGTCCCTCAAGGTGAAGAACATGCTGCACAACCGCTCGCTGGCCAAATCGATCAGCGATGCCGGCTGGGGCGAGTTCGCCCGGCAACTGGAGTACAAAGCAGCCTGGGCGGGCCGGCAGGTGTCGGCGATCGACCCGTGGTACCCCTCCAGCAAGCGCTGCTCCGGCTGCGGGCATGTGATGCCCGAGATGCCGTTGCAGGTTCGCGCCTGGACGTGCCCCGAGTGCGCAGCCGAACACGACCGCGACATCAACGCCGCGATCAACATTAAAGCCGCCGGGCTGGCGGTGTTAGCCCTTGGAGAGAATGTAAGCGGCAGGGAGCCAGCCTCCGTGTCCGATTCTCGGTGAATTGGGAATCTCCGTCCTTCAGGGCTGGGGGCAGTCAATTTCCGTCTCTGTTGGCAACTCCTTCCGCAGGGGAGTGTTGTTATGGTTTTTTCTTTATGCCTTGTTGGTGGAGGCAAGGGAGCCATGATTGACATGTATCAAGGCGAACGGGCGGGACTGGTCTAGGCTGCTGATTGAGGGACCTGCCAGTGCGAGCGTGGTGACGAGCGTCGCCGGGAGTTGCGTGCCGGGTCCTGCCATCAACCTGTTGCCAAGAGTCTGGAGGGTGCCTGTATGGCCAAGAAATCCAAGGAAACGACCCCGGCGCCGAAAACGGCATCGCGGGGTGTCAGTCCCTTGCAGGAGTTCGATCGCTTCTTCGATAACGTCTTCGATCGCGGCTGGATGCCTATGCTGCATCGCGACCACCCGCTGTGGGAACGCTTTGCCGGGTTCGACAAGGGCATGCCCAAGGTCGACGTGATCGAGCGTGATGCCGAGGTAGTGGTGCGCGCCGAGGTGCCCGGCTTCGAGCGCGAGGATCTCGAGGTGTCGGTCAGCGATCGCAGCGTCACCGTCAAGGGCGAGCACCGGCAGGAGAGCAAGGAGGAGGAGGGCGAGTTCTATCGCTCGGAGATCACCACCGGCTCCTTCAGTCGCAGCGTGCCGTTGCCCAGCGATATCGACGCCGACAAGGCCGAGGCGAGCTTCAAGAACGGCATCCTCGAGTTGACCCTTCCCAAGCTCAACAAGGCCACTCGGCGCAAGGTCGAGGTCAAGTGAACGACGCCCCCGGCCGCTGGTCGGGGACGTCAAGGCTCAGGCGCTGTGGGCCACTGGTTCGGCACGAATGTGCAGGTGCACCGCGCAGGCCACCCGCAGCATGGAGGCGAGGTTGGGCACTGTGCCCTTGGTAGCCAAGACCTCGCCATAGAGTTCGCTGATGAACTGTCCGGTAGACAGGCGCTGGTCGTGGGCCAGCTGGTCGAGAATCTCCCAGAACTCGTTTTCTAGCCGGACGCTGGTCACGCTTCCCTGAAGACGCATCGAGCGGGTGGTGCACTCGTAGCGCTCCGGCTCGGTGGATGCATAGACGTGGCACATGGATTCTCTCTTTTATTCATTTTTTCACAGACATTGGCCACGCACCGGCACTCCGCCGTGATGGCCTCATTCCGACATTGCCGCCTGTTGTAGCCCTTTAGCATTAGACCATCGTCGATGTAGTACCCCGCTGTTACCCGGCGAAGCATTGCTGGCCATATGCTCTCCTTGGGTGTCCGCTTCCGCTGGTCACCCCATGACAACAAGAGTCGGTGCTCGATTCCTGCAATCGTCGTGCCCTAACCTGGAGAGGTCAGCCATGAGTTCATCCACCCTGTCGCGCCGCGTCTTCCTCAAGGGAAGCGGTGGCGTTCTGGCCGGCACCCTGGCCTTCGCCGCCGGGCCTATCTCGCTTTTCGCCCCTTCGCGAAGCTGGGCCATGCCACTCGATACCCTCAGCACTCGCCAGGGAGAGGTGCTGCTGGGGGTCGCCAAGCAGATGTTCCCCCATCCGGGCCTGGAGGATGCTGTCTACGCCCACGTGGTGAAGAGTCTCGATCGTAAGTCGGCCGATGGTTTGATGCTCGGCATCCTCCACGATGGCATCGTCGAACTCGACCGGTCTGCCGGGGGAGACTGGCTGGCTCTGAATGATGACGCGCGACTCGAGCTAAAGTGGACCCCATCGTCAAGACAGAAAACGTCCCGATTTAAGTTATCGTCTCGGCCTTGGCTGCAGCTGCACAGCGCTGCCCTGTGTCATGGTCCTGAGCGGTGTCACGTTGATGACCAAAGTG
>NZ_JAJSPA010000036.1:0-34580 GCF_021282295.1 Halomonas sp. G15
GCTGCCGGCTGGTGGCTAGCCTTGGCCGGGTGGGACTTTCACCCACTGGGTTTCACGACATCCTTTCCACCTTCTCGGTTTCCCGGATGTCCAGGCTTTGCCTGGCGCACTCAAATCTGGTGGATGGTGGTCAGGCGGCAGTCCTGTCTGACTGATCGGTCGAGGGCTCACCATCCTGGAACTTGACGTTATTCACGACCAGCTCCAGCTTGTTGAACCCCTTGATCCGCTTCCAGCGCTTCTGAGCGCTCTGAAGCAGCTTGAAGACCATCGCCAGGGTCGTTGCCCGGGAGCCACAGCTCCGGCTCCGCTTGCTCCGCAGGCGGACCGTGGCGAAGGTCGACTCGATCGGGTTGGTGGTGCGGATATGCACCCAGTGCTCTGCCGGGTAGTCATAGAACGCCAGCAGTTCCTCACGATCCTTGGCCAGACACGCCATCGCCTTGGGGTACTTGCCCTCGAAGCGCTTCAGCGTGCGATCGAAGGCCTTATGTGCCTCGTCGCGGGTCTCGGCCATCCAGATCTCGTGGAGGTCGGCCTTGACCTTGGGCTGCACGGATTTCGGTAGCTTGTTCAGTACGTTGGCGGTCTTGTGGACCCAGCAACGCTGGTGGTCGGTCTCCGGATAGACCTTGCTCAGCGCGGCCCAGAAGCCCATGGCGCCGTCGCCGATCGCGAGCTTGGGGGCCGTGGTCAGCCCGCGTTCGCGTAGCCCCGTGAGAAGCTCTTTCCAGCTGGCTTCCGACTCGCGTCGCCCATCCTCGACGGCTACCAACTCCTTACGGCCCTGCTCGGTGACACCGATGATCACCAGCAGGCACAGGCGGTCATCCATTCGAACGTTGCTGTAGATTCCGTCGGCCCACCAGTAAACGTAGCGCCGGTCGGCCAGGTCCCGCTTCCGCCACTCGGTGTGCTCGTCTTCCCACTGTTTCTTGAGTCGTGACACGGTGTTGGCCGACAGGCCCTTGGCCTGGTCGCCCAGCAGCGCCGCCAGGGCCTCCTGGTAGTCGCCGGTGGAGATCCCCTTCAGGTAGAGCCAGGGGATCAGCTCCTCGATGCTGCGGGCACGCTTCAGGTAGGGCGGCAGCAGGCTGCTGTTGAAGCGAGCGCCACCTGCGCTGCGGTCACGCACCTTGGGCACCCGCACGCTGACATCCCCGATCCCAGTCTGGATCGTGCGCTCGGGCAGGTAGCCGTTGCGGACCACAGCCTGGCGGCCATCGTCGAGCCGCTGATCGGCATATTGCGCCAGGAAGGTGGCCAGCTCAGCCTCGACAGCCTTGGCAATCAGGTCACGGGCGCCTTGGCGCAGCAGCTCATGCAGCGGGTCAGCGACCTGGGGTTCTAGTTGTGAAAGAGCCCGGAGGGTAGAATCGGTCATGGCGTATCCACTCTGTTGGTTGAGATCTTGGTCGTGATCAATCAACAGGATACGCCACCCTTCCTACCTCCTCCCATACACCAGACTTGAGCTTAACTCGCGGGGAGCGTAATGAGACCGAACAGCCCTACAACAGCAAGGCAATAAGTGGAGTAGATGATTTTCTTCATGAACGGCCTCTTCATCGCTCTCTGATCAACCCGGGGAATCGAACCTGTCGTAGCGATTGGTTGTCAGCTATCACGCTTCTTTCCGAAGAACAGATACTTGGCGAGCGCGGCGACGCCAAGCACCAACGCAATAATCAGCAGGATGGAAATGAGCCCCATCCCCGCCATCCCCCACGTGCATGCTTCGCTTCCCATCATCCTGGTCTCCTGTTGACTTTCGCTGCTTAGGCCTGGTGGACTTGACCTGTCTGGGGTTCACCGCTCGTCACCGGCGAAGCGTCATCGATATCCGGCGTGAAGCGGCGTAGCCGCAACGAGTTGGTCAACACGAAGACGCTGGAGACGCTCATGGCGGCTGCCGCCAGCATGGGGCTGAGCAATACGCCGATGAACGGATAGAGCACGCCCGCCGCCACGGGGATCAGCGCCACGTTGTAGCCATAGGCCCAGACGAAATTCCCGATGATGGTCCGGTGGGTACGCTTGGAGAGCGCCACGGCATTGACGATTCCCCTCAGGTCGCCACGCATCAGCACTACGTCGCCGGCCTCGATGGCGATATCCGTCCCGGTACCGATGGCGATGCCCACGTCGGCCTGCGCCAACGCCGGGGCATCGTTGATCCCGTCGCCCACGAAGGCGACCTTGCCGCCCTCGGCCTGTAGTCGCTTGATCTCGTCCGCCTTCTGGTCAGGCAACACCTCGGCGAGTACGCGCTGAATGCCAACTTGACGAGCGATGGCGTCGGCCGTACCACGGTTGTCGCCGGTGAGCATGGCCACCTCCAGCCCCTGCGCCTTGAGTGCTGAAATGGCTTCGACCGAGCCCTCCTTGAGCGGATCGGCCACCGCGATGACCGCGGCGAGTCGGCCGTCCACCGCGGCATAGAGGGGGCTCTTGGCATCCTCGGCAAGCGCCTTGGCGCGCTCTTCCGCCTTGCCGAGCCCAATCCCGAGCCGGTTCATGTAGCGATCGGCCCCTATGTGAAGCCGGTGACCGGCGACGTCGGCTTCGATGCCGTAGCCCGGCTCGGCGCTGAAATGGCTGACGGCCGGCAGCTCGAGTCCACGTGCTCGGGCACCACGCACGATGGCCTCGGCGATGGGGTGTTCGCTCTGGGCTTCCACCGCCGCGACAAGGCGAAGCACCTCGTTCTCGTGCCCCTCGATCACTTCGAAGTCGGTCAGCTCGGGTCGCCCCTGAGTCAGGGTGCCGGTCTTGTCGAGCACGACGGTATCCATCTTGGCCAACGTCTCAAGCGCCGCGCCCTTGCGAAACAGCACTCCTATCTCGGCCCCCTTGCCGGTACTGACCATGATCGCGGTCGGGGTGGCCAGGCCCATCGCGCAGGGGCAGGCGATCAGCAGCACGCTCACCGTGGTAACGAAGGCGAAGGACAGCGCCGGGGCCGGCCCGAAGGCGAACCACACCCCGAAAGTGATCAGGGCGATGACGATCACTGCGGGCACGAACACCCCGGCGATCTTGTCGGCCAGTTGCTGGATCGGGGGCTTCTCGGCCTGGGCCGCTTCCACCATCTTGACGATCTGCGACAGCACGGTGTCGGCACCGACCCGCGTGGCGCGGAAGGTAAGCGCGCCGTTCTTGTTGATGGTGCCGCCGACGACTTCGGCATCCTGCTGCTTGGCAACCGGTACCGGTTCGCCACTGATCATCGACTCGTCGACGAAGGAATGGCCTTCCTCAACGATGCCATCCACCGGGATGCGCTCGCCCGGGCGGGCCAGGATGCGATCACCGGGCACGACGGCCTCGATCGGCACCTCGACCGCTTCACCATCGCGAATGACGCGGGCGGTTTTTGCCTGCAACTGCAGGAGCTTCTTGATCGCCTCGGAGGTGCGGCCTTTGGCGATGTGCTCGAAGTAGCGTCCCAACAGGATCAGCGTCACGATCACCGCTGCCGCCTCGAAGTAGCTCACGGCGGTACCAGCCGGGAAAAAGCCGGGCACCAGCAGGGCGGCGACCGAATAGAAGTAGGCGGCGCTCGAGCCGATCATGACCAGACTGTTCATGCCCGGGTTGAGATGCCGGAGTTCGGCATAGCCACCGCGATAGAAGCGTGCCCCGGCATAGAACTGCACGGGCGTGGTCAGCAGCCACTCGACGCCCATCCAGCCGCGATGCGGCATCATGCTCGCCAAGAGCGCATCAAAGGCGGGAATCACTTTTCCCATGGCGATGATGACCACCGGGATGGTGAGCACTGCCGCGAGCATGACCCGGTGGAGAAGCTGTCGTCCCTCGCGATCCTCGTCGTCCGCCTGCTGCTGCGACTCGGTTTCCTGCGGTTCATAGCCCGCCTCGCGGATGGCATGCTGAATGCGTGCCAGCGATACGGTCCCCGGCAGGAAACGGACGAAGGCCTTCTGGGTGGCGAGATTGACACTCACCTCCACCATGCCGGGCAGCTTGCCGAGCGCTCGTTCTATCCGCGAGACGCAGGATCCGCAGCTCATGCCGGTGACGGGAATCTCGAGGCTCTCCACCACCGGCTGATAGCCCGCCGTTTCGATAGCGTCGAGCAGGCTGGCCGTCGTGGAGCCTCCCTCCATCTGGATCGTCGCCTTCTGGGTGGCCAGGTTCACCTGAGCGTTAATCACGCCCGGCTGCTGGCCGAGGGCCCGCTCCACCCGTCCGACGCAGGACGCACAGGACATACCCCGAATCTCGATATCGACGTTTTCCGTCATTACTGTGGTCTCCTGGCTTAGTTACCTGCCGGCCCGGCGTGCGCGCTTCGGGACTCCGGCGTTACACTGCCGGAGGCGACGATGTCGCTCATTCGGCCTTCTCGGCGATGGCCTCGACGATCGGGCAGCCTTCCTGCATCGGCCCTTCGCCCGCACATTCGTCGAGTGTTTTCGACAACACGGCCTCGATCCGCGAGAGATGTCGAATTTGCTCGCGGATCTTGTGCAGTTTCTCTCCGGCGATGCGCTTGGCCTGCGCCCGGTCGCCGTTGGCATCCTGGAGGATCAACAGCTCACGGATTTCCTCGAGCGTGAAGCCCCACTGCTTGGCATGGACGATGAATTGCAGCCTGGCCACGGCATCCAGGGGATAACGCCGATAATTGGCGTCCGTCCGCTGGGGGGCGGGCATGAGTTTCTCTTTCTCGTAGAAACGAATCGCCTGGCTGGCGACCCCGCTGCGTTCGGCAAGCTCGCCGATACTGAGTGTTTGCATGGCTTCACCTCACGACACTGTGAATCGGAGCTTCCGACAGGCCGTCTGGGACAGGCGGCCTGATTCGCGAGCCGTGGCTCCGTTAGTCCGGTTGACGCACGACTCGCAGGTAGGACGTCTTGGCGTTCCAACCCTCGGGGAAACGTTCTTTAGCGTCGTCATCCGAGAGCGACGGCAAGATGATGACATCGTCACCGTTTTGCCAGTCGACGGGTGTGGCCACCTTGTGCTTGTCGGTTAGCTGGAGCGAGTCGATGACCCGCAGGATCTCGTCGACGTTACGCCCGGTGCTGGGCGGGTAGGTCAAGGTCAGGCGGATTTTCTTGTCGGAATCGATAATGAAGACGGTACGCACCGTCACCTTGGGGTCGGCTTTCGGATGGATCATTCCATACAACTGAGCCACCACCTGGTCCGCGTCCGCCAGCAGGGGGTAGTTCAGGGCCGCGCCCTGGGTCTGCTCGATATCCTCCGCCCAGTCGTGGTGAGAAGCGAGGGGGTCGACCGACACCCCCACCAGCTTGACACCACGCGCGGCGAACTCGTCCTTGCGCCTGGCAAATGCGCCCAGTTCCGTGGTGCAGACTGGCGTATAATCGGCGGGGTGCGAGAACAGCACGGCCCAGTCCTTGCCCAGCCACTGATGAAAGCCAAGCGTGCCTTCGGTGGATTCGACCGTGAAATCGGGAGCTATCTCCCCTAGGGAACCACTGAATAAATCGGTTCTGCGCGGCTGAACCGTTCAGCCTGGCCAGATCATCGTCTCAGCGGTCATTACATGACCACTTCAAGTGGCCCGTTTTTCCTGGCAGCCGGTTTTCCGGCTGCCAAGCCAAATTCAAGACACACTGGCCCCGTCGGCATCCCCCTCGCACCTTCTCGCAAGCACCAGGTTGCCGAGGGCGAACAGGGTGAACAGCTGCGCCTGGTTCTTGGCCAGCCCCTTGTAACGAACCTTCCGGTAGCCGAAGAGGTTCTTGATGACATGAAACGGGTGCTCCACCTTGGCGCGGATGCTGGCCTTGGCCTTCTCGATTGCCAGGAGGAGCGTTTTCATCGGGCTGTCGTCCATCTTCTTGATCGCGCCGCGCTTGGCGGCAACGCAGCACTTGGAATCCGGGGCATCCTTCTCTTCGTCGAGATGCTTCCACATGCCGGTGTAACCCGCGTCGCCGTATACCCGCTTGTCATCCTCCCGGACCAGAGCACCGGCCATAGTGACATCGGCGACGTTGGCCGAGGTCGCGACGACACTGTGAGTCAGTCCGGTGACGGCATCGACACCGATATGGGCCTTCAGGCCGAAGTACCACTGGTTGCCCTTCTTGGTCTGCTTCATCTCCGGATCGCGCTGCTTGGCCTTGTTCTTGGTGGAAGGAGCCGCTGCCACGATGGTGGCGTCGACGATGGTGCCCTCGCGCATGAACAGGCCCTGCTCAGCCAAGTGGGCGTTGATCTCTTCGAAGATCCGCTGGGTCAGCGCATGCTTCTCCAACAGACGACGGAAGCGCAGCAGCGTGGTCGCGTCCGGTACGCTCTCGATGGCCAAATCGATACCCACGAAGTCCCGCATCGCCTGGCTATCGTAGATCGCATCTTCGAGCGCCTCGTCGGCGAGCGCATACCATTGTTGCAAGAAGTAGATCCGCAGCATGCGCTCCAAGCCAATAGGCGGGCGGCCGCGCTTGCCCGCTGCGTTCGGGAAGTAGGACGGCGACAGCGCGTCGATGAGCCGTTGCCAAGGCACCAGCACCTCCATCTGGGCCAGGAACCGCTCGCGGCGGGTCACTTTCTTCTTGTTCTGGTGCTCTGCCTGGGCGAAAGAGATCTGCTTCATCGGGTGGCTCGGTCAGGTGGTGACAGGGTAGCCAGATTTTACCCCGCCGACGGCTGCCAGGCAGCTGTCGGCGGGATTTGTGCAGCGTTTCCCTAGCTGTAGGGTCATCTCGCTATCCTTATCTATGGCAAGTGTCGGATGATGCACTACGCACGATAACCTTGAAGTCAACTTTAAGGTCAAGGGCTTTCGAAGGAAGGTGGGTTATCTCTTTAGATTATATCGATAGTCATTTATTCGTGATTGACCTTGAGGTAGACACAACCTTTAGAATCATCCGCCGAACCAAATGCGAAGCAGGCGGCTGGCCCCAGGCTGCTTCGCGCCCAGCACCTTGCCCCCCAGGAAGCGTAACGCCTTGGAATCTCTCTCTTCTATCGGTCTGATCGGTGCCTTCGCCGGCGGGTTGGTCTCCTTCTTCTCGCCCTGCACCTTGCCGCTGTTGCCGGCCTACCTGTCGGTGGTCACGGGCGGGAGTGCCGGCAAGGCCGATAGACGCCTGGAGGCATTGATCCTCAGTGCCTTCTTCGTCTTCGGCTTCAGCATCGTGTTCATCCTGTTGGGACTCGGCGCCAGTGGTATCGGCCAGCTGATGCGGGGGTATCGCCAGGAATTCAACTGGGTCGCCGGCTCGGCGGTGATCGTGCTGGGCCTGTTCATGACCGGTGTGTTCCGGTTGCCGCTGTTCCAGCGCACCCTTCAGTTCACACCGAAGGTCCAGGGTGGCTCCCCGCTGTCGGCGACGGTGTTCGGGGTCTCCTTCGCCATCGGCTGGACGCCCTGTATCGGCCCCATCCTGGGCGCCATCCTGATGGCCACCTCCAGCGCCGCCAGTGCCCAGGCCGGCATGCTCTATCTCAGCGCCTACTCGGCGGGCCTGGCGCTGCCTTTTCTCGCCAGCACCCTGCTGATCAATCGATTCGCCCTGCATCGGCAAAGTCTGGGTAGGTGGAGCGCCTATGCTCGCCCAGTTGCCGGCACGATCGTGATCCTGATGGGCATCGCCATCGTCTCGGGCACCATGACGCGGCTTTCCAGCATCATGGTCGACTGGTTTCCCTCGCTGGCGACACTGGGGTAGTCGGGTCGGCGGCGGTGGCAAGGTGTAACCTGTTCATATCAGCGAGGAGAAAGGCCACCGACCACGCAACAGGAACCTTTTGTACAATGGAGGGTTCGTCATGGAAAAAGACCCCGTTTGTGGCATGAGCGTCGATCCCGCCTCGACGGAGAGCGTCGAGCATCGCGGTGAGCGTTACCATTTCTGTAGCAAGCAGTGCGCCGAGCACTTTCGCGGGGATCCGGGCGTCGTGCTTGCCGCCACCTCGGCGGCTGCGTCGAAGCCCAGTGGCAAGGCCAATTATTTCTGCCCCATGTGTTCTGGCGTGGAGAGCGACGAGCCGGGGGAGTGTCCCAAGTGCGGCATGGCGCTGGAACCCGTCAAGCCGCAACCACCGTCGAGGGTCCAGTATACCTGCCCCATGCATCCGGAGGTGCGGCAGGATGAGCCCGGCGACTGCCCCAAGTGTGGCATGGCACTCGAGCCCACCCGCGTTTCCGGAGAGGAACGCAGCGCCGAGTTCCTCGACATGTTCCGACGTTTCTGGGTGGGCGGCCTGCTGACGCTGCCGGTACTGTTCGTCGCCATGGGCAGTATGCTGCCCGGCATCGGCCCTGGGTTGGACGAGGTGCTGCCCGCCGGCGGCGGGCACTGGATCGAACTGATCTTTGCTACGCCCGTGGTGCTATGGGCCGGATGGCCATTCTTCCTGCGTGGCTGGAGGTCTCTCGTCTCCCGCAACCTCAACATGTTCACGCTGATCGCCCTCGGTGTGGGGGCGGCCTATGGCTACAGTGTCGTCGCCACGCTCGCCCCGGCGGTCTTCCCGGCCACTTTCCGTGACGCCGATGGCTCGGTCGGCGTGTATTTCGAGGCGGCGGCGGTGATCGTCGTGCTGATCCTGCTCGGTCAAGTGATCGAGGCCCGCGCCCGCGAGAAGACCGGCAGTGCGCTGCGCGCGATCCTCGATCTCGCGCCGCCGACCGCACGACGCATCGATGCCGAGGGCAATGACGAGGAGGTCTCGCTCGACGAGCTGTGTACCGGTGACCGTCTACGGGTACGCCCCGGTGACAAGGTGCCGGTCGATGGCGAGGTGCTCGAGGGCCACAGCACGCTGGACGAGTCGATGGTGACCGGGGAGTCCCTTCCCGTCGAGAAGCGCGAGGGCGACACGGTCATCGGCGGCACCGTGAATGGTCAGGGCAGCTTCGTCATGCGCGCCGACAAGGTCGGCGAGGACACGGTGCTTTCGAAGATCGCGGAGATGGTGGCCGAAGCGCAGCGTTCGCAGCCGCCCGTGCAGCGGCTTGCCGACGTGGTCGCCGGCTATTTCGTCCCCGCGGTGGTTACCGTGGCGATCCTGGCATTTATTGCCTGGGGGATCTGGGGGCCACCGCCGGCGATGGCCTACGCGGTGATCGCCGCGGTATCGGTGCTGATCATCGCGTGTCCCTGTGCGCTCGGCTTGGCGACGCCGATGTCGATCCAGGTTGGGGTCGGTCGCGGGGCCCGGGCGGGCGTGTTGATCAAGAATGCCGAGGCACTGGAACGTTTCGAGAAAGTCGACACCCTGGTCGTCGACAAGACCGGCACCCTCACCGAGGGTAAACCCCGGGTCGTATCCCTCGAGCCCGTTTCCGGCAGCGATGAAACGCAGTTGCTGCAACTTGCCGGCAGCCTCGAGCGAGGCAGCGAACATCCGTTGGCCGAGGCCATTGTCAGTGCTGCGCAAGAGCATCATGTCGAGCTGAGCGATGCCAGCGATTTCGAGGCGGTGACCGGCATGGGGGTCACCGGTCGGGTCGAAGGACGCGAGCTTGCGCTTGGCAATGCCCGGCTGCTCGAAACACGTGGTGTGGAGGCGCGGGAATGGACGCAGCGTGCCGAGACGCTGCAAGCCGAAGGGCAAACCGTGATGTTCCTGGTGGCCGATGATCAGGTCATGGGACTCATCGGTGTCGCGGACCCGATCAAGGAAACCACCGCACAGGCGATCCGGACGCTCAAAGAGGATGGCCTGCGCCTGGTTATGCTCACCGGCGACAACCGTACCACCGCCGAAGCCGTGGCGCGCCAACTTGGTATCGACGAAATTGAAGCGGACGTACTGCCGGAAGATAAGGGGCGTATCGTGCGCGAGCATCGCGAGGCCGGGCGCGTGGTCGCCATGGCCGGCGACGGCGTCAATGACGCCCCCGCCCTGGCCGAGGCTGACGTCGGTATCGCCATGGGCACGGGGACCGATGTCGCCATCCAGAGCGCGGGGGTGACCCTGGTGAGAGGGGATCTCTCCGGCATTGTTCGCTCCCGCCATCTCAGTCGCCGGGTGATGCGCAATATCCGCCAGAACCTGTTTTTCGCCTTCGTCTACAACAGCCTGGGGGTGCCTCTGGCCGCCGGGGTGCTGTTTCCGTTCACCGGCTGGCTGCTCAGTCCCATCTACGCCGCCGCCGCGATGAGCCTGAGCTCGGTCTCGGTCATCGCCAACGCACTGAGGCTACGCGCCGCCAAGCTATGAGCCGGGGCCGCCGACAACCATAGAAGAGGGGGAGCATCATGGCTTATGTCGACCTGCAGCGACGTAGCGTATTGCGCCGCATCGGCGGTGTGGCGGCGTTGTCGACCCTGGTGGGGGCCGGGGTATGGCTCGGGGGATATCGCCCCGCTCTGCGGGCGGCGTCCGCGTCGACGGCCATGGAGGGGCCCTTCGACGTCGACCTGCGTGTGCGAGCCCACCCGGACAAGGTGGCTATCCTGCCCGGTGCGCCCAGCGACGTCTGGCGCTACACGGCCGAGCGAATCGTCGGGCCTGAAGATACCCTGACGCCCGTGGGTGAGAGTTATACGGGGCCATTGATTCGCCTGCGTCGTGGTCAGCGCTTGCGGGTACGCATCGACAACGATCTCCCCGAAGACACCACCGTGCACTGGCATGGGCTGCACGTGCCGCCAGAAATGGACGGTCAGCCGCGCCTGCCGATCGCTCCGGCGACGAGCACGACGCTCGCCTTCGATGTCGTGGATCGCGCCGGTCTGTACTGGTACCACCCCCATCCTCACGGCCCCAACGGTGGCCGGGTCGGCTTTCAGAGTTACGCCGGCCTTGCCGGTCCACTGATCATCAACGACGACGCCGAGCGTGCCTTGGAGCTCCCCGACGGAGAGCGGGAACTGGTCCTCATCCTGCAGGATCGCACCTTTAGCAATGGCAATGAGCTTCAGTACATCGACGATGGTGGCATGGGGGCGATGATGACCCGCATGCAGGGCTTTCGCGGGGAGCGGGTACTGGTGAACGGCCACCCGGACGCGCGACGCGAGGTGTCCACGCAGCCATATCGATTGCGCCTGCTCAACGGCTCCAACTCGCGCATCTACAAGCTGGCCTGGAGCGATGGCCGGGCGGTGACCGTCATCGGCACCGACGGTGGCCTGCTCGCCAAGCCCGAGCGGCGCCGCTCGGTCACACTGGCGCCGGCCCAACGGATCGATCTGTGGGTCGATTTTGGCGACACCGAGCCGGGAGAGTCCGTACAGCTGGTGAGCGAGGAGTACCAACTCGGCATGATGGGCGAGCGAATGGGCGACATGATGGACCGGGGCATGATGGGCGATCGAATGGGCGGCATGATGGATCGAGGGATGATGGGTGATCGAATGGGCGAGATGATGGATCGAGGCATGATGCGCGACATGATGGGAAGCGAGCGGCTCTCGCTAGTTACCTTCGCCGTCGTCGCACGGGCGAACGATGCGGAAACCCTGCCGGAACGCTTGGCTCAAGACCTGCCGGCCTCCCCGGTTCAGGCCGATACGCCAGTACGCCGCTTCGAGCTGGGCATGCGCATGATGCAGGGGTTCACGATCAACGGCCGGCAGATGGAGGGCGCGACGGTGGCAGATGACGAGATCGTCCGGCTGGCGCAGACGGAGATCTGGGAGTTCGTCAACAACACCATGATGCCGCACCCCATGCACGTTCATGGACTGCAATTCCTGGTTCAGGAGCGGATATCGGCGGGCGGCAAGACGGACCTGCACGATGGGATCATCGACGCGGGATTGCATGACACGGTGCTGGTGTTCCCAGAGGAACGGGTGCGCATCGCTCTGACCTTCAAGGACTTCGAGGGGTTCTACATGTACCACTGCCACAACATGGAGCATGAGGATGCCGGTATGATGCGCTACTTCAAGGTGGTGGCATAACGAACCGGTCTGGTTTCGATCACACCGTATTTCGATCACCTGGCAACCACACGGGATGACGATACAGATGTCCTTCTACGAGAATCGTGTTCTGCCGCATTTCCTCCACCTGGCGTGTGGCAACACGGTGGTCGATCGTCAGCGGGCGGCCGTGGTGCCGCAAGCCCGGGGCCGTGTTCTGGAGGTGGGTATGGGGTCCGGGCTCAATATTCCCCACTACGATCCGGACCGGGTCGAGCTGGTCTGGGGGCTCGAGCCTTCCGAAGGCATGCGACGCAAGGCCCGCCACAACGTCATCGGCGCACCGTTCGAGGTGCGCTGGCTGGACCTGCCGGGCGAGGAGGTTCCTCTCGACGACAACAGTGTCGATACCGTGGTGCTCACCTACACCCTTTGCACGATTCCGGACTGGCACCGGGCGCTGGAGCAGATGCGTCGCGTGCTCAAGCCGGGTGGCCAACTGCTGTTCTGCGAACACGGCACGGCACCTGATGAGGCCGTGCGCCAGTGGCAGGATCGCGTCAACCCCCTGTGGCGCAAGGTGGCGGGGGGCTGCCATCTCAACCGTGCCATCCCCGAGCTCATCGAGCACGCTGGCTTCCGTATCCAGCGAATGGAGACGGGCTATCTACCGAAAGTTCCGCGGTTCGCTGGCTTCAATTTCTGGGGAGCCGCTGTTCCCCTGTGATCGAGCCCTCATGTAAGGACGCAATCAGCGGGCAGGTGATACTTCCCTCCTGTTCATGACACGCCTGTACAAGTTCGTCCAGTGTCCGCTCGATACGCTGGAGGCTGGCGACCTTCTCACGGACATCCCGCAGTTTATGCTCGGCGAGGGTGCTGGCCTCCTGGCAATGAGTGCCATCCTCCAATCGCAACAGCTCGGCAATCTCGTCCAGGCTGAAGCCCAGCCGCTGCCCGGTTTTGACGAAGGTCAGCCGCGCGACGTCGGCTGTGCCATAGCGGCGAATACTGCCGGCAGGACGTTCGGGCTCTGAGAGTAGCCCACGGCGCTGATAATACCGGATGGTCTCGACATTGACGCCAACCGCCTTGGCCAGGCCACCAATGGTCATAGTGCCCGCTACTCTATCCCCCTGTCTCTTCATGACGCTTGACTCCGTATCTGACTACGGATGTAACCTTATCCCAGTAAACAAGGTCATGAAAGGTGCAAGCGCAATGTCTACATCGAAAACGGGGAAAGGGCCTCTGGCTGCCGGTGGGCTTGCTGCCCTCCTTGCCTCGGTCTGCTGCCTCGGCCCGCTGGTGCTGATCATGCTGGGGATTTCCGGCGCCTGGATCGGCAACCTGACGGCCCTGGAACCCTACCGCCCACTCTTCGTCGGTATGGCGCTGGTGGCACTGTTCTTCGCCTGGCGCCGGATCTTCCGGCCAGTGGAAAAGTGCCAGCCAGGTGAGCTTTGTGCCGTGCCACGCGTCAGGACGGGCTACAAGGTCATGTTCTGGATTGTGTCGCTACTGGTACTGACTGCGCTGGTCTTTCCCTACACCTTGCCCTGGTTCTATTGAGAGGAGGTTCTCCATGAAAGCTCGTTTCGCCCTCATCGCGATACTCGCCCTGCTCAGCTCTCCCGCCATGGCGGCCCTGCAGACCGTGACGCTCTCAGTACCGGGCATGACCTGCGCCGCCTGTCCGATCACCGTCAAGGCTGCACTCAACAAGGTGGACGGCGTCTCGCAAATCGACGTGAGCTATCCGGATCGTGAGGCCGTGGTCACCTTCGATGATGCCAAGACCACGGTTGAGGCCCTGCTCCAGGCCACGGCCAATGTAGGTTATCCCTCGACGGTGAAGGAATAAGTGTGAAAGGTCCGAGGAAATTTTCAAACGTCGTGCTTGGCAGCATGCTGATGGGATTGTGTTGCGCCGTGCCAATAGTCCTGATTCTGTCCGGCACGGCGGGCCTGGCCGCGCTGACAGGCTATCTCGACTACGTGCTCTTCGCTGCCCTGGCCCTGGCCATCGTCATCGGCTTGCCTCTCTACGCGCGACACCACAAGCGGAAGCAGGATGCCGGCTTTACTCATAAAGACTCGGAGAAACGTGATGATTGAACTCAACGTGAGTGGCATGACCTGTGACCGCTGTGCGGATCATGTCAGGGAAGCCTTGGAGAAGCTGCCCGGCGTACAGTCGGTGGAGGTCTCCTATCCTCAGGGGACGGCATCGGTAGCCGTTGATCCGGGCACACCGGCCTCGGCGTTGACGTTCGCCGTGACCCGACTTGGCTATCAGGCCCGACTGGCCAACAGTGAAACACCCTCCCCGACAGGCGCATCGGTTTCCAAGGGCCGTGATGAAGACGCCCCGCACATCGCGGTGATCGGCAGTGGCGGCGCTGCCATGGCGGCGGCCCTGAAGGCCGCCGAACGCGGCGCCCGGATCACCCTGATCGAACGCGGCACTCTCGGCGGTACCTGTGTCAATACCGGCTGTGTGCCCTCGAAGATCATGATCCGCGCGGCGCATATTGCGCATCTGCGAAAGGAGAGCCCCTTCGATGCCGGCTTGAGCGCCCAGGCACCGGTGGTGGACCGGGCACAGCTGCTCAGGCAACAGCTGGGGCGTGTCGAGGAACTGCGTGATGCCAAGTACGCGGGGATTCTGCGCGACCACCCGGCCATCACGGTCCTGCATGGCGAGGCCCGGTTCGTCGATGCCCGCAGCCTGACGGTCGAGCTGAATGAGGGCGGCGCGCAGACCGTCCGCTTCGATCGCGCCTTCATCGGCACCGGCGCTCGTCCGACAGAACCGCCGGTGCCGGGGCTGGCCGAGACCCCCTATCTCACGTCCACCAGTGCGCTGGAACTGGACACCCTTCCCGAGCGGCTGATCGTGATCGGGGCCTCGGTGGTGGCCCTGGAACTGGCCCAGGCTTTCGCCCGTCTGGGCAGCCGGGTCACTGTGCTGGCCCGCAGCCGAGTGCTGTCCCAGGAAGACCCGGCGGTGGGTGAGGCCGTGGAAGCGGCGTTTCGCCGTGAGGGCATCGAGATCCTCAAGCAGACACAGGCCAGCGAAGTGAGCCACGACGGCCAGCTGTTCACCCTGCAGACCCACGCCGGGACCCTGCAGGCGGAGCAATTGCTGGTGGCCAGTGGCCGCACACCCAACACCGAGGCCCTGAACCTGGCGAGCATCGGCGTGGAGACCGCGCGTGGCGCGATTCTGGTGGATGAGCATCTGCAGACCACCGTACCGGGCCTGTATGCCGCCGGTGACTGCACCGATCAGCCGGAGTATGTCTACGTCGCCGCCGCCGGGGGTAGCCGCGCCGCGATCAACATGACCGGCGGCGAGGCCACCCTGGACCTCAGTGCCATGCCGGCGGTGATCTTCACCGACCCCCAGGTGGCCACCGTCGGCCTGACGGAAGCCGAAGCACTGGAGCAGGGCTTCAGCGTAGAGTCCCGCGTGCTCGAGCTGGCGAACGTGCCACGTGCGCTGGTCAATTTCGACACCGGTGGGTTCATCAAGCTGGTGGCCGAACGCGACACGGGGCGGTTGCTGGGGGTACAGGCGGTGGCCGGCGAAGCCGGCGAGCTGATCCAGACGGCTGTTCTGGCGCTGCGCGCGCGCATGACGGTGCAGGCCATCGGCGACGAACTGTTCCCCTACCTCACCATGGTGGAAGGCATCAAGCTCTGTGCCCAGACTTTTACCAAAGACGTGACGCAGTTGTCATGCTGTGCCGGGTGAACGGGCTGAGATTGAGCGAACCGTACCGGGATTCCCGGAGACTCCAAACCTTGAGAGAATGGAACCATAAGCACATGAAAGCGATACTCCCCTGAAGTCCGTGAGCGCGCGGTCCGCATGGTCTTCGATCACGAGGCCGACTACCCCTGCCAGTGGGTGGCCATCGGTATTATCGCCCCCAAGATCGGCTGGACACCGGAAACGCTGCGTAGCTGGCCCGGCAGACCGAGTGTGATTCGGGTCGCCGTGAAGGCACCACGACGTCAGAGCGTGAGCGAATCGAGGCGCTGGAGCGTGAGAACCGAGAGTTGGGGCAAGCCAACGGGATACTTCGCGAGGCGTCTGCCTATTTTGCCTAGGTGGAGTTCGATCGCCGCGGCAAGAGATGCTCGACTTCATCGTTGGTCACCGGGCGTCGTACATGGTCGAGCCGATCTACCGGATGCTGCTGTTTACCCCATTGAGGTACTACGAGCATAAAGGCCGTGAGACGAGACTCAACCTGACCGTGCACCGCCCCGCGTCCAGCGGGACTGTTGGCTGCGATAAACTACACGGCTGCCTCCTCACTCGATAGCCTCTTGGTAATTCGTCTCCAGAACGCGCGCTTGGTATCCCGCAGATTGACGTCCGGACCGCCAGGCGAACGCATCGGTGCCCCCGTCTGTTCAGCGCCCCAGCCAGGTGATCGTCCCATGCAACACCTCCAATATCGAGATGTTGCAACGGCCGATTGAATATGCCGTCGACTGGTTCAACCACCGGCGGCTCCTGGAGCCGGGCAACATGCCACCGGCCGAGCGAGAAGATCTGTATTATGAGCAGCAGGGTCAGGCCAAGAAGGCGGCCTGACTGAAACCAACGGGTCTCCGAGAAAGCCAAGGCGGTTCACAGGGCTGCGCTGAGCAGCCCTGCTAACAGTGGCGCCGCTTGATTCGCCTTATCTCGACCTGATAATGTTCGCACCCTTTGGGGAGTAGCCTGCTTCTGAACCGCTCAGAAGCGTCCGTATCAACATACTCGGTAACTTGCCGTGGTACGGACACCTTTCGGTTGGCGAGACCATCGGTATACCCACGTCAAAGCCGGGCGTGTGGAGATGCCATGGACTCTATGCCCGGCTGGAAGTGTTTATGAATCCGTTCTCACTGGTAATGCTCGCTATTGCCATGTCTACAGATGCCTTTGCCGCCGCTGTCGGTAAAGGATCGAGCCTAGACAAGCCACACATTACCGAAGCTCTGCGCATGGGTATGATCTTCGGAATTGTCGAAGCAACTACGCCCGTCATCGGCTGGCTGGTCGGCCAGGCCGCTTCGCAATTTATCGAGAACTGGGACCATTGGATTGCCTTCACGCTGCTGCTAATCCTCGGTTTATACATGATGTACAACGGTTTCAAGGTGCCTGAGGAAGAGGCCGAGAAAACCAAACAGCATTCCCTGTTACTCCTGATGGTCACCGCCATTGCCACCAGCATCGATGCTCTAGCAGTGGGTGTGAGTTTGGCATTTATTGAGATCAACATTCTTGTCGCTTCGCTGGCCATTGGCTTGGCCACAATGACCATGGTGACTGTCGGCGTGCTGCTTGGAAGGGCTATCGGCACGCTCGTCGGGCGCTGGGCAGAGATTGTAGGCGGCACAGTGTTAGTCTTTGTGGGTGCGATCGTTCTCTATGAGCATTTAGCTTGATAAAACCAGTACATTCCCAGCGATCACCCTAACTACCTACGCCCGCAGAACGCTGAGAATCGACCGGAGCTTAGAATACGTTTTTTCCGAATTTTGGGGCTTCCCACGGTTTTCGCTGTCATGCTGGTTTGCTTGTCATGGTCCATCGGCTAAGCCATCGCCTCGGTCACTTGATTCTGCTGCTGTTCATGACCCGGTGAGCGAGGCCGGCGTCGGGGCGTCATAACAGGCGAGGTAGAAGGGCGATTGATGAGATTGGAAGCCACCTCAAAGAAACGGCACATCGGCTCGCGGCGGGGTGAGGCCCTTGCTCCTCTATTCCGTGGTGCTCTGTGGATATACCTTGTAAACCAAGCAGCTATCAACCAATTAATCCGGATACCCTTTTTTTTTGCAATAAAAAATACATCAACCAGGTATTCCTTATACCCTTCAATTTCTGGGGAGTCGCTGCTCCCCGTTGATCGAGCCTCGTGTAATGAGGCGATCAGTGGACAGGTGGCCCCGAGGTCACACCTGCACGAGCAGTGCCGTGGCGTACATGATCCCGACACCGGCCGTGACACCCAGCACTGAAATGCCGGAGACTGGCGACATCGCCTCAGCCACGGCGGTTCGCCGTAGATAATCTGCGACTTCGACGCAGACCTGTAGAATGGCGCCGGCTCCCAGCCCCAGGAACAGCGCCGACCAATGCGGTGCGAAGGCATAGGCCCCCAGCCAAGTGCCGAGTACCGCGGGCAAGCCGGCCAGGGCCACTAGTCCGACCCACATCCAGGCAGGTATGGACAGGCGCGTCAGGGGAGCAGCGATGGCGACGCCTTCGGTCAGGTTATGCAGCGTAAAACCGATCACCAGGAAGGTGCCCAGCGCCCCGGCACCGGCTGCGAAGGCGCCACCGATGGCGAGGCCCTCGCCCAGGTTGTGCAGCCCGATGCCCAGCGCGATATACCACGCCAGAATGCGACCCTCCGGAGGCAGGCCGTGGCGCCGCCCCACCCCCAGCAGCGCCAGGAAGGCGACCAGCGCCGTCAGCCAGACCAGGGCCGGCCCTTGGAACAGCGACGCCGCCTCGGCCGCGAGTTCGAGCCCGGCCTCGAGGGTGTCCACCAGCAGGAAGGCCAGCAGCCCCAAGGTCAGGGCCAAGGTGAACTGGAACCCCTTCGCGCCGGCATGCTGTAGCGCCGGCAACAGGCACATGCCCAGCGCCACCGGCAGGACCCCCACAAAGAGGCCGAGCACGCCATAGCCGGACAACTGCTCGATGCTCGGCTGTGGGGTTGGCTCCGCCACCTCGATGGTGTGCCCGAAGGTGACCCCTGTGCCGGTGACCAGGGTGACCTCGTGCAGTTCGTCCTCCACCCAGGGATAGGGGATCTGCAGCCATGCGGCCTGCCCCCTGGACAGCTCACCAGCTGGCTCCTGGTGGAAGCGCCAGTAGGCACCATCGACCTGCACCTGGGCGATGCGCATGGGTTCCGATCCCCCCGCGCGTACCTTCAGGGCGAGGCCGTCGTCGTCGATGATGGTGCGCTCGACGGTCAGTTCCTCGAGCGGCGGTGGCGATACGCCGAGCCATTCGAGTGGCTGCGTCATCTGGAACCACAGGAGCGCCAAGCCGAGCATCAGCGGGGGGAGCAGCAACGAGAACCACAGTCGCGGGTGCATCAGACCACCTCGAACAGACTCATCCAGCCGAGTTCCACGAATTCGCTCTGGTGGGCATGGAACATGTACTGCCCCGGCTCGTGGTCGGCGAAGGAGAATTCCAGGATGCCCCGCTGCGCCTGGCACTGCATCACCGTATCCACGGTCCTGAGGGTCGGCGTCAGGGTCGTGCCATGATCGTAGTAATCGAAGAAGTTGGCATGCAGGTGCAGGGAGTTCACTGGATCGAACTCGGTGACGTTAATCAGGTATATCCGTGCCGGGCGAGCCCGCTCGAGGCGAATGGGCCGATTCACGTAGGCATGCGCCACCGAGTTGACCGCGTAGATCTCGTTCTCCTCGTCGAAATTGGTGTCGAAGCCATTCATCACCATCACGAACTCCTGCCAGCGCGCGTTCGCCTCACTGCCCAGTAGGCGTGAGCGAGCCGCCGGCTCATGCTCGGGATGCCGTTGCGGATCCGGGTCGACGATAAAGGCACCGTACAGACCCTTGTGGATATGGCGTTTCAACGGCAACGAATGACAGTGATACAGGTGGCAGCCGAAGGGCTCGGCATCGAACTCGTAGGTGAAGGCTTCCCCAGGTGCTACCTCGCCGGCGCCTGGCACGCCATCCATTCGCGCCGAGTGGATGCCATGGAAGTGCAGAGTGTGCACATGGCTGCCGGCGTTGACGAAGCGAATGCGTATCCGGTCGCCCTCGGTGGCCCTCAGCGACGGCCCCGGCACCCGACCATTGTAGGTCCAGGCCGGGAAGAAGAGCCCTGGTGCGATCTCGATCTCCTTGTCGATGGCGGTGATCGTGTACTCGCGCAGCCGTTGCCCGTTCGCCAGCCGGCTGACCCTGCCGGTATCCCAGTCGGTGAGCATGGCGGTCGGATCGAAGCCATTGCGTGCATGGTCGACCTCGCCTTGGGTGATCATGTTGCCCGTCATAGCCCCGTGGCTTCCGGCAGGGGAGGAAGAGGTCGTCACTGATGCCGAAACGGTGGCTGCGCGGGCCGACGACAGGCCTATCGCTGACATCAGGCCCCAGCCCCCCGCCTTGAGGAAACCCCGGCGGTCGAAACGCCGTCCTGTCATCGCTTATCGCTCTAAGGTGAACAAGGATGCTTCTGATAAGCATTGTAGTTTATCGCGCTCGGATTAGCGCACTCGGCTCTTCAATCATCACTTCACTTTCGCTGAAGGCTCAGCACGGCTGCATGATCCGCGCAGCAGGTAAGAGCAGTAGCTGGAACAGCTGGTCCGGTTTTGCCCACGAGGCGTAGGCTCGCTAGGACGGCATCTCAGCCACTTCACCCGCACCAGCCGCAACCGATACAGGAACTGCTGGTGGGATCGCATGTTGCCCGGTCGCGGCCGGAACTGGGTTATATGCAAAGTAAAGCCGTAGCGAGAAACGCCTGGGGAGTACCTAAAGCACCTCGAAGATATCGGCTTCATTGTTCAAATAAAGCGCGGCATCATCGGCTAAATGCCCCGAGAGTACGCATCTTATCAGTCATGGTTTAAGGTTTTTTATAACCACTCATCCAGCACATAGTTGGGGTTGATCTTTACCAAAAAGGGAGAGATCAAAACGGCAACAACATAGCAAAATCACGCCTACATTGGGCCCTGGGAAGGCCTCGATGTTGCTTGAACCATGGCTTTGCAGGAACGTGCCCTGTGGCGTGGGAGCTTGACAAGAAATCAGCCATTGGGGCACAAAAAATTGAACTAAAACACCGCCGGATGGTTGGCGGTACTCTTTTAATGAGTAGGCCACCTAGCTGCGCATTAGAATGCACGAGATTCTGAAGAAGCGCCCCAGCGATCCTACTCGCCAGGGCGCCGCTGTGCTGATGTATTGAACGCTACTCAGTCGCGGTCAGTCACCATTGCCCACTCGCAGGGCCACGAAATAGGCACGGCCGTCGCGGTTGAGAAGAACCGGCACCGTTTGGTCGTCCGGCAGGTTGGTAAGCAACTCCGTCAGCTGTTCCGGGCTCTCTATCGGTTGCTGGCCCAGGCTGACCAGCACATCGCCGGGGCGAATGCCGGCGGCAGCGGCATGGCCGGTCGGATCGACCTTGGCGATGCGCACCCCGTGATCAATGCCAAGCCGGCGCTTCTCCATGCTACTCAGCGGCTGAACCACGATCCCGAGGCGCACCGGGTCGCCCTCGGCCTGATCGGCACCGGCATCCGGCCACTCGCCAACTTCCACCGTGATGGTCTCCTGCTGACCATCGCGCAGCACCCTGAGCTCGACCTCTTCCCCCGGACTCGTCTGACCGACCAGGCGCGGCAGCGTGGTGGAGTGGTCCACTTCCTGGCCGTTCACCTCAAGGATGACATCACCGGCCTTGAGGCCGCCTTCCGCCCCAGGGCTGCCGGGCTCAAGCTCGGCGATCAAGGCACCCTCGGCCTGTTCCATGCCGAAGGACTCCGCCAGGTCCTTGGACACCGGCTGGATGCTGACCCCCAGCCAGCCGCGGCTCACGTAACCCTCTTCGCGCAGCTGGTTGGCGACATCCAGTGCTACATCGATGGGGATGGCGAAGGAGAGGCCCATGTAGCCACCGCTGCGGGTCAAGATCTGGGAGTTGATGCCCACGACTTCACCATCCAGGTTGAAGAGCGGTCCTCCGGAGTTACCCGGATTAATCGCCACGTCGGTCTGGATGAAGGGGACATAGACGTCCTGAGGCAGGGTGCGGTTGATGGCGCTGATGATCCCGGACGTCACCGAGTGATCGAAGCCGAAGGGGGAGCCGATGGCGGCGACCCACTGGCCGACCTTGAGATCGGTGGACTCACCGAGCTCCAGGGTCGGCAGATTGTCCGCCTCGACTTTGAGGACCGCCACGTCGGTTTTTTCATCAGCACCGACCAGCTCAGCCTCGAGCTCACGCCGGCCATTCAGGCGCACCAGGATCTTATCGGCGTCCTTGACCACGTGGGCGTTGGTCATGATGTAGCCGTCTTCATCGAAGATGAAGCCCGATCCCAGTGACTGACGTGGCTCCTCATTGCGATTGGGCGCACCGCCGGGTGGCATCGGGATGCGGTCGCCGAAGAACTCTCGAAAGATCTCCGGCACCTCCTGCCCCCCAAACTGCCGAGAGGATGTCATGGACCTCTCGATCTCCCGTGAGGTGGAGATGTTGACGACGGCTGGCGCGGCCTTGTCGACCAACTCTGTGAAGTCTGGCAGCCGTGGTTCGGCGAGGGCTGGCGTCGCCAGCATCAAGAGTAAAGCTAGGCTCATCAGCCAGGTGTGCGGGTGAGGCTTAGGTATCACAATGGGCTCCTTCCGGGGCATGGGAGATGGTAACCATGTCTGGTACAGCGCCCACTATGCAAAGTTCCATACGCTTAGCCTTGGCTCGGTCTTCATTAGAATTCGGGCTTGAAGCTTGAGTTGCTATAGGTTTTATACTGCCGGGTCTCCAGGTGACACCACAAGGATGACGCATGGGACATCATCACGATCATCCCCACCTTGACCCCACCTCTGGTGACCGTCGGGTGAGCATCGCCATCTGGGCCAACGGGATATTGACCGTTGCTCAGATAGTGGGGGGTATCCTGGCGGGAAGCCTCGCGCTGATCGCGGATGCGCTGCATAATTTTTCCGACATGGCTGCCCTTGTCATTGCCTTTGCTGCCCGCAAGATCGCGAGGCGACCACCTGACTCTCAGATGACGTTTGGCTATGGACGAATCGAGATTGTCGCAGCGCTGATCAACTACACTACTCTCATTCTTGTTGGGTTTTATCTAATTTATGAAGGCGTGATGCGCATGATCGACCCGCCAGAGATTCAAGGCTGGATAGTCGTCATCATCGGGATTGTCGCTCTTCTTGTCGATGCGCTAACGGCCTTGCTCACCTGGTCGATGCAAAAACATAGTGTCAACATTCGGGCTCTCTTCCTGCACAACCTGTCTGATGCGTTTGCGTCCATCGCTGTGATCATTGGGGGCTCGCTGATTCTGCTATACGATATGCGCTGGGTAGACCCCGCGATCACGATCGGTATTGCACTCTATATTCTCTATCTTGCCTTTACGGAAATAGGTACCCCTATCCGGACACTGATGCTGGGCTCGCCTCCCGATGTCGATGGTCAATCAGTCATTGATCTCCTGCGCAGCGTCGAAGGGGTTGAGGATGTGCATCATGTTCACCTATGGCAAATGCAGGAGAATACCGCCGCACTTGATTGCCACGTGGTGACGACGGAAGCAGGCTGGCAGCAGCTCGAGGCGATCAAGGCGGATATCAAGGCGCAACTGAAAGCGCGCTTTGACATTGGCCACTCCAGCTTGGAATTCGAGCATATTGATCATGCGCATCAGGGAGCCAATCTTTATGGGCATGGATAACACGCCACTATTCGCCGACTTAGGCACCCAACAGCGGTTGAGATCCACTCAGCAGTCCTCTGGTCTTGCTTTCCGTTTAACCACTTGAATTGGAGAAGTCAATGTACAAAAAAGCGACGTTTATCCTGGTTGGCGCGTTGATGCTGACCGCCCTCATCGTGATCGTAGCGAGACCCTCGTTGTTGGGCATGGGCGCCGAGGCGGCCAGCCAGGATGGCGCTCAGGCCGAAAACTCTCTGGTGCGCTCACACTCGCCTGTTCTGGGGCCGGAAGAAGCGCCGGTGACCATCGTGGAGTTCTTCGACCCGGCCTGTGAGGCCTGCCGTGCCTTCTATCCGCTGACCAAGCGCATCCAGGAAGAGTATCCCGACCAGGTGCGGTTGGTGGTGCGCTACACGCCCTTCCACGGAGACCTGTCCGATACCGCCATTCGCGTGCTGGAAGTCGCCAGGCGCCAGGACGTCTTCCAGCCGGTGCTGGAGGCGTTGCTGGCCCGGCAGAGCCAGTGGGCGGCTCATGGCAGCTTCGATGAGGCCGCTATTCTGGATATCGCCAGCGAGGCCGGTCTGGACAGGGCTGCAGCAGAGGAACAACTTGACTCCCCCGAGGTACAAGCGGTCATTGACCAGGACAAGGAAGACGTCAAGGCCAACCAGATCCGCCAGACGCCGACCTTTTTCGTCAATGGTGAGCTGTTGGACCCCTTCGGCATGCAGGAACTGGTCGACGCCGTCAATCGTGAGGTGACCGAGGTCGCTGGCGAGGACGATGCGTCATGACACGGCGCTGGTTGCTGCTAGGATTGGTGGGTCTGGGCCCTCTGCTGGCCGAGGCCCATTGGCAAGAGAACACCTTGCTATCCCCGAGCGAACCGGCATCGACCAGGGCACAGGCTCTCACACAGAGGGGCTCAGCGCCCTTGGCCGTTCAGCCACCCGAGAGCGTCGCCCAGGAGCTAACCGTGGCGCCTGGGGATACCCTGAACGCACTGCTGCAGCAGCTTGGCGTGAATGCCGAGACGCGCACCCAAGCGTCGACATCGCTGGCGGAGAGGTTCGACCCAAGACGCTTGCGGCCTGGAGACCGTCTCACTGTCACCTCTCTGACGACCGGACAGCCGGTGTCGGTGGCCATCGAGCGTGACTCGGGTATTCAATACGTCGTTACACTGGGGGAGCGGCCGTCGACGCGGATTGTCCCGCCTCGTCTCGACACCCTGACTCTGGGCCGTGAAGTGGACATCGAAACGTCACTTTATGCCGCCTTGGCGGCAGAGGGGATACCCACGCGTTTCGCCATGGACCTCGAGGTGCTGCTAGGCGGACTCATGGACACAGCCCGAGATATCTCGGGCGCGGAGCGCCTGCAGTTACTGTGGGAAGAGGATCGCCGAGAGGATGGCACGCGAGTCGGGCCTCCCCGTCTGACCTATATGGGATTGGCTGACCCGTCGGCACGACTGGAGATGGTATGGCCGACGGACCAGAGAGCCACCGTGATGCTCTTCAAGGACGGTAGCCTTGTGGAGACGAAGCGGTTCCCGGTGCTCGGCGCACGCCTGACGTCCGCCTTCGGCAATCGACGCCATCCCGTTTACGGTGGGGTACGTCGTCATGACGGCGTCGACCTTGCCGCCCCTCGCGGCACCCCAGTCATGGCGACGGCGCCGGGGCGGGTCTCCTTCGTCGGTCGCCGGGGAGGTTATGGTCGTGTCGTGGAGGTAGAGCACGAGAGGGGCACTCTCAGTCGCTATACGCATCTCAGTCGCTTCGCCTCCGGCCTGTCGGTCGGGGACGCCATCAATGCCGGCGACACGCTGGGTGAAGTCGGGGCCTCCGGACTCACCACGGGGCCCAACCTGCACTACGAAGTGAGAGTGGGTGACCGACCTGTCGATCCCCTGGAGGAGGGGCAGCGCATCATTCTGGGGGAGTCACCGACACCCCAGGATTATCGAAGCGCGCTCTTCGAGGCTCGTGGTCGTCTGAAAAAAGCCATCGGTACGTCTGGTCTGGTCGCCTTGGATAATCGATAGGCCGCCAGGCTGGCTTGTTGTATGAGACGCAGCGGTGGCCATGTAATGGCTATCGTCGTGTGACTCAACATTCCCTGCAGTACCAACCCTCCAAAGGGGAAGGGTCTATGGAAGGTGTCTCTCCAGTCACGCTGGGGTTTTTGGGTAGTCTTGCCGCCGGTTCGATGACCGCGATCGGAGCGCTACCTATCCTGATCAGCAAGGCGCCCGATCGTGCCGTTCGCGACCTGGCACTCGGATTCGCCGCCGGTGTCATGCTGGCGGCGTCCTTCTTTTCACTGATCATTCCCTCCCTGGAAGCCTCTGGACTGCGCTATGGCGGTAGCGTCTTGCCTGCCGTCATTGCCTGCGCGTCGATACTGATGGGGATGGGGCTGGTCGCCCTGCTGAATGAGCAACTCCCCCACGAGCATTTCGAGCAGGGGCGTGAAGGGCCACAGGCAGCATCGCTTCGCCGAATCTGGCTGTTCATCATTGCCATCACGATCCACAACCTGCCAGAGGGTCTGGCGGTTGGTGTGGCTTTTGGAGCAGGGGGAAGCGAAGGGGGACTTCCCCTTGCCATCGGTATCGGCCTGCAGAATGCGCCGGAAGGCCTGGCGGTGGCAGTGGCACTGCTGGGTGAAGGCTATTCACGCTGGCGATCCTGGACCATTGCCTCCCTCACCGGGCTGGTAGAGCCGCTGGGTGGCCTGCTAGGTGCGGGAGTCGTCAGCATGTCACAAGTGCTGCTCCCCTGGGGGCTGGCCTTCGCCGCCGGCGCCATGCTCTATGTCATCAGCCATGAGATCATTCCCGAGACCCACCGAAGTGGCCACCAGAACAAGGCGACGTTGGGGCTCTCGGTGGGGTTGGTACTCATGCTGTTCCTGGATGTCTCGCTGGGCTAGCTTGCCGACCCTTCCAGGCGCCTACCCCAGGTCGTGAGCGCCTCCGTGGGCCTGGTCGCTGATACAAAGCTGATGATCGCTCAACACTTCGATGATCCGGCAGCTTTCGACCTTCCCCCCGGCACACTGGCTGACCATCCGTTTGAGCTCGTCACGCAGTGCGGAGAGCCGCTGCAACCGCGACTCGACCTCCTCCAGGTGGTGCTTGGCAATGGCGTCGACCTCCTGACACGGCATGTCGGGCTGGTCTGACATGGCCAGCAGTTCACGCACCGCTTCCACCGAGAAGCCGAAGTCCCGAGCATGGCGAATGAAGGTCAGCCGCCTGACGGCCTCCTCTCCGTAGCGGCGTTGACCGCCCTCGGTACGTGTCGCGTCGCTCACCAGCCCGATGCTCTCGTAATAGCGAACCGTTTCGGGCTTGCAACCGGCACGCCGGGCCAGTTCGCCGATGCCGATTGCATCGCTCGTCTCCGCCATCCTGAAGCCCTCCTGAATGGCTTGAATCTATAGTTGCTACAAGGTTTATCCTTCAGAAGATAACCCATCGCCAGGAGTGTCACCATGGAAAATTCGACATCCACGGCAACGTCAGTGGGCTTCACGCTACGAGTCGAAGGCATGGACTGTGGTGGCTGCGAGCGCAAGGTCGAAGCCGCGCTGGGCCGCCTGGAGGGCATCGAGGCGGTATCGGCCAGTTCGGTGACCGGGTCGGTCACCGTACACCCCCAACCACACTCGGCCCCGTCTCACCAGACGATCGAACGGATCCTTAACGAGCTTGGCTACCGGCTTGCCGCCGATACCGAGAAGGATGGGTCAGATACCCCCCCAGCGCCCTGGTGGCAGACCGCGAAAGGACGCCTGGTGCTCGTCACGGGGGGCCTGCTGGCTCTGGCCTTGGTCCTTCGCATGACCTGGCCGGTACTGGGAGGCTGGCCCTTCGTCGCCGCCACCCTGGTGGGTCTGGTGCCCATCGCACAGGGCGCCTGGGGCGCACTGAAGATGCGCAACCCCTTCACCATCGAGATGCTGATGAGCATCGCCGCCCTGGGCGCCCTGGCTATCGACGCCGCCGCCGAAGCGGCGGTGGTGGTCTTCCTGTTCGCCGTGGGCGAACTGCTGGAGGGCGTGGCCGCCTCACGGGCGCGACGCAGCATCTCGGCCCTGGCGGACCTGACGCCGTCCACGGCGAGGCTGATGGAGGATGGGGATACTCGTGAGGTCTCGGCCGCCTCGCTCACGCCTGGGCAGCGAGTCCTGGTGCGACCGGGCGACCGCGTGCCCTGCGATGGGCGTATTCTGACCGGCGAATCCGACCTGGATGAGTCACCGATCAACGGGGAGTCGGTGCCCCGCTCGCGTGCCCCGGGGGACGACGTCTTTGCCGGCACGGTCAACCTCGATGCCGCCCTGGAGGTGGAGGTAACCCGCGGCGCCGAGGACAACACCATCGCCCGGGTGATCCGCCTGGTGGAAGAGGCCCAGGCCGCCAAGGCGCCGGTGGCGCGCTTCATCGATCGCTTCGCGTTCTACTACATGCCGGCGGTGGTGGGGCTCGCCCTGCTGATGGCGGTGGTGCCGCCGCTGGTCTCGACCATGGCCTGGTCGGAATCGGTCTATCGCGCCCTGGCCTTGCTGTTGATCGCCTGCCCCTGTGCCCTGGTGATCTCGACCCCCGCGGCGATCGCTGCCGGCCTCTCGGCGGGCGCCCGGCGGGGCCTGCTGATCAAGGGCGGCGCGGTACTCGAACAGCTGGGCAAGCTGCGCACGGTGGCGTTGGACAAGACCGGCACCCTCACCGCCGGCACTCCCCGTGTCACAGACGTGGAGGACTGGGCCACCGGCCAGGGCGAAAACGAGATCCTGAGGCTGGCAGCCGCGATGGAACGTGATTCTAGCCATCCCATCGCCACGGCCATCCTCGCCCATGCGCAGCAACAGGGCCTGTCGCTTCCCCTGGCCAGCGAGAGCCGCGCCCTGTCGGGCTTGGGCGTCGCCGGCCGGGTCGAGGGGCGCGAGCTGGGCCTGGTCACGCCTCGCCACCTGGCCGAGCGAGTCACGCTGGATCATGACCTGAACGTCCGGATCGCCGAGCTGGAGGGTGCCGGCAAGAGTCTCGCCCTGCTGGTCGAGAGCGAGCGTCCCCTGGGACTGATCGCCGTTCGCGATGAGCCGCGTGAGGACGCCCGGGAGGGGCTCGCCGCCCTGTCACGTCTCGGCGTCGAGGCCGTCATGCTCAGTGGTGACAATGCGCGTACCGCCGCTGCCATCGGTGGCTCGCTGGGCATCGAGGCCCATGGCGAGCTGATGCCCGAGGACAAGGCCCGGCGCGTGCAGCAATGGCAGGCCACCGGACGCGGGCCGGTCGGCAAGGTGGGCGACGGGATCAACGATGCCCCGGCACTGGCGGCGGCCGATGTCGGCATCGCCATGGGCGGCGGCACCGACGTGGCACTGGAAACGGCGGATGCGGCCCTGCTCAAGAACCGCGTCACCGGCATCGCCGAGCTGATCGACCTGTCTAGGGCCACGCTGCGCAACGTCAAGACCAACGTCGCCCTGGCGCTGGGCCTGAAGGCTATCTTCCTGGTGACCACGGCGCTGGGCATCACCGGCATGTGGATCGCGGTGATGGCGGATACCGGTGCCACCGTGCTGGTGACCCTGAACGCCATGCGGCTGCTGGGCTATCGCTTCTCACCAGGGACCGCCATGAGCGGCTCGGCAAGCCCGCGCTACCAGGCAGCCACGTCATGAGAACGAAACGGATAGCGATGGCGCCGCAGAGCCGCTACTGGTTGGCACTGGCCGTTATGGTCGGCCTGGCCGACCAGGTCATCAAGGGACTGGTGCAGGCGCTGATGCCGTATGGCCAGACCATCCCGCTGACCCCATTCTTCAACTGGGGTCACTGGTGGAACACGGGGGCGGCCTTCAGCTTCCTCGCCGATTCAGGTGGCTGGCAGCGCTACCTCTTCCTCTGCCTGACAGGAATAGCGGCTATCGTGCTGACGTTCCTGTTGTGCAGGCCCAGGCCCCGCCTGGAGGCGCTGGGGTACAGCTTGATGCTGGGTGGCGCGCTGGGTAATGGCATCGACCGCCTGGCGCGAGGGTATGTGGTGGACTACCTGGACATCTACTGGCGAGAGTGGCACTGGCCCGCCTTCAACCTGGCGGATATCGCCCTGTTCCTGGGTGTCATTACCTTTGCGATGGCGGCCTTGCATGAACGTCCCTCCCCCAGGTTGTCCGAGTGACGGCATGGATGCACAGAACCCGCCAGTCCGGGACATGACGCTTTTCGGACGGCTCTCTCCGGTCCTCGGCTGTTTGCTGGCCCTGACCGCCGGAGGGTTGACCACCCTTAGTGCCGCGCCCTTCACGCTGTGGTGGCTGGGCCCGGTGGCGGTGGCCCTGGTCTATGTCGGCATCCATGCCCTGACACCCGCTCAAGCCGCCCTCCGCGGTTGGTGCTATGGCGTGGGCCTGTTCGGCTCCGGTACCTCCTGGGTCTTCGTCGCGATCCACGACTATGGCGATACGGGGGCGCTCCTGGCGCTCTTCCTCACCGGTGTGTTCGTGGCCAGCCTGGCGCTGTTCTATGCCGTGCCCTTCTGGCTCTATCGCCGCGTCACGGGCCCACGCCTGGCCTTCCTCAGCTTCGCCGGCGCCTGGGTACTCAGCGAGTGGCTGCGCACCTGGCTGTTTACCGGGTTTCCCTGGCTGCTGCTGGGCACCTCTCAGGTGGACTCGCCGCTGGCGGCCTGGGCCCCGGTAGGCGGCGTCTATCTCCTGTCGCTGATCACCGCCCTGACCGGCACCCTGGGCGTGGAGCTCCTGCGCCGCCGCTGGTGGGCCGCGGCGCCCATCGCCGCTCTCTGGCTGACTCCCCTGGCCCTGCCGGCCCAGTGGACCTTCCCGGCCGGCGAGCCGCTGGGAGTCGCCCTGCTGCAGGGCAACCTGGACCAGTCGATCAAGTGGACGCCCGAGGGCCAGCGTGAGGCGGCCAGTATCTACACGGTGTTGACCCTTGCCCAGTCCAACGACCTCGACCTGATTGTCTGGCCCGAGGCGGCCTTGCCGATGTTCGAGGAGAACGCGCGGCCCATACTGGAGCGGGTGCAGTCCAAACTGTCGCCCGACACCGCCCTGCTCACAGGCATCCTGCAGCGCGACGGCGGCGCTAACTACAACGGCGTGATCGGCCTGGGTAACGCCGAGGGCCAGTATCGTAAGGTGCGTCTGGTGCCTTTCGGCGAGTACCTGCCGCTGAAGCGCCTGCTCGCCGGCACTATCGCTTTCTTCGACTTGCCCATGCCGGTCATGACCCCCGGGGCCGAGGCTCAGGGGCCGATCCACGCCGCCGGAACCACCATCGGTAACGCCATCTGCTACGAGATCATCTATGCCGATCGTGTCGCCGAGCAGGCGCGCGATGCTGAGCTGTTGCTGACGGTCTCCAACGACACCTGGTTCGGCCGCTCCATCGGCCCCCTGCAGCATCTGCAGATGGCCCGCCTGCGTGCGCTGGAGAACGGCCGGTACCTGATCCGCGCCACCAGCAACGGCGTGACCGCCATCGTCGATCCTCAGGGCCGTGTCACGGCCCGCGCACCGCAGTTCCAGGCGACGAGCCTTCGCGGCGAGGTGCTGCCCATGGTGGGAAACACGCCGTTCACCCGAACCGGTAGCTGGCCCACCTGGCTGTTGGCCGCCTTACTGGTGCTGCCTGGATGGCGATTCAACACACGTCGGTCTGGATGATAAGGGTCCAGCCGAAAAGGGAGAGAATGATGGCGTTATCCGAATCCCACTCTGGCACAGCAAGGAAATCTCCATGGTGGCAGCTTCGAACACGCACACTGGTGGGAGCGCTGGCAGGCTGGCTTGCGTTCATCGGCGTTGCTCAGGCCCAGGAGGAAAACAAGTGGCCCCTCGGCCACTATCCGCTGCCTGAACAAGGCAATGTGATCGGCGACACCTACCGCATAACGGTGGAGGATCGAGAAGATACCCTGCTCGATATCGCCAGGCGGCACAACCTGGGGTACAGGGAGATCGTGCGCGCCAACCCGGACGTGAGCATCTGGATTCCCGGCGAGGGTGCCGAGGTGACCATACCCGGACGCTTCATCCTGCCCCCTGCAGAGCGCACTGGCATCGTCATCAACATCGCCGAGCTGCGCCTTTATTATTATCCCGAGGTGGATGACGACGAGACGCCACGTGTCGAGACCTATCCTATCGGCATCGGTCGCGAGGGCTTCGATACGCCCCTCGGTGTGACCAAGACCACCATGAACATCAAGAACCCCGCCTGGTACCCACCCGAGTCGGTCCAGCGTGAAGCCAGGGCACGTGGTGAAGAGGCACCCAGCGTGGTGCCCCCAGGCCCGGACAATCCGCTGGGAGACCATGCCATTATCCTTGGATTCGATGGCTACTTGATCCATGGGACCAACCAGCCGGATGGTATCGGCATGCGTGCCAGTCGTGGCTGTATTCGCATGTTCCCTGGGGACATCGAGTCGATCTTCGACCGCGTGCCCGCCGGCACCCAGGTCCGAATCGTCAACCAGCCCATCAAGATCGGCTGGCATGAAGGGCAACCGCTGGTTCAGGCATTCCCGCCCCTGGAGGGGGAGGGGCACAGCATGTCCACGTTGGTAGAGACCGTCACCCGTCTCAACCAGCGCAAGGCCGAGGGCTGGAGCTTCGATTATGAACAGCTTCGCGGCCTGTTGGATGACCCCAGCGGTCGCATGGTAGCCCTGAATCCGAAGCCGGAGCCGGATAAAACACCTGACCCTGACTACCAGGGTATCTACGCAGAAATTGCGCTGCGCAGGCCATGACGACGACAACATGGCGGGTCCTGTCAGTCTCGTGATGTTGACTTCAGTCGTGGCTGATACAGGACCTATCGCCCTGTGCAGGGTCACTGGCGGCGCGTTGGCGGTATACCCAACCACTGAACTGGTGCCGTGCCTTGGGGCGCGGCCTTCCTCGCCTCCCAGGCACCGAGGTGCGGGCTCTGACTTCGTCTGCGTTTATAGTCCCACCTTGCCGCATGCCACGGTGGGCTCCTAGTCTCACCGTTGGCATGCCGATTCTGGGGAGGGAAGGGCTATCGACCTCGACGTTGCTCTGGGCTACCTGCTGCCGTGGGAGTTCTCGCTGGCCTGGTCGGGGGCCTGCCTGCTGGCCATCGCGCTCTACCTGCGTGGCCTCCGGCAGCGCCGACGGCGAGGCGAGGCCACCGGCGCAGGCCGAGTCCTTGCCTACCTGCTGGGTGTCGCCACCATCTATGGCGTCACCCAGACCCATTACGACTACCTCGCCCAGTACATGTTCTTTACCCACCGGGCACAGCATCTGGTATTGCATCACGCCGGTCCCTTCCTGATTGCCCTGGCCGCCCCCCTGCCGGTACTGACAGACGGCTTGCCGACCCGAATCAGGCACTTTTCAGGATGGAGGCCGGTCTCGCGCCTGCTGCGCCCCGTATACCGGACGCTTCAGCATCCACTGATCGCTCCCGTACTGTTCGTCGGGCTGATCTATTTCTGGTTGATTCCCGAGGTCCACTTCGATGCGATGCTGAGTACCGACCTGTATCAAGTGATGAACTGGAGCATGGCGCTGGATGGGTTGCTGTTCTGGTGGTTGATCCTGGATCGCCGCACGCCGCAGCAGGGCGGCCTCGGCTACGGAAAGCGCATCGCCATCCTGCTGGTGGTGATTCCGCCACAGATCGTGCTGGGGGCCTATATCGTCTTCAGCCGGAATGTCATTTTCGATGTCTATGAGGTGTGCGGGCGTGCCTGGCCGCTGGACCCTCTGACTGACCAGCTCCTCGGTGGCCTGTTGACTTGGGTACCGGCCACGATGATGAGTGCCATCGGGGTTCTGATCATTCTCAGCTTTCTGTTCCGTGATGCCCGCAAGGAGGATGCCGCTGATGTCTCTCACGCCACACCCTAGTCTGCCGCGACTAGCGAAACACTGGTGCTCGACCTTCCTGCTGCTGATCGCGACGTCCGGCACGCTGGCGGCTGCCGAACTGGAGGTCAGCGAGGCGCGTCTTAGGCTCCTGCCCGGGGACCTGCCCGCGGCAGGCTACTTCACCCTCACCAATACCAGCGAGAAGGGCGTCACCCTGACAGGAGCGGATAGCCCCGCTTTCGGTAATGTCATGATGCACCGCAGTGTCAATCAGGATGGCGTCACCCGCATGGAGCCCGTCGCCCAACTGGAGCTGGCGGCGGGGGAGCAGGTCGAATTCGCCCCGGGTGGCTACCATCTCATGCTCATGAAGCGGGTTCGCCCCCTCGTCGTTGGTGACGACGTCGAGGTGAATCTTCATTTCGCCGGCAATCAGCGACAGCGTGACACGTTCCGCGCCGTGGCGCCGACAGCACAGTAGGGGGAGCAGGATGCGCCGATGCATCATGGCACTATTCGTGACGCTATGGCTTGCGGGCTGCAGCGATCCAGACTGGCAGACCAAGGATATCTCGGGGCTGATGCCTTCCCTGGCGTTCGAACTCATCGACGAGAACGGGAATACGGTGAGCGCCGATCAGTTCCTCGGCAAGACGACGCTGCTGTTCTTCGGCTTCACCCATTGCCCCGATGTCTGTCCGACCACCCTTTCGCGTCTCGACGCGGCCACCCAACGCATGGATGAAACCGCGCGTGATGAAATCCAGGTGCTCTTCGTCTCGGTGGATCCTCGCCGCGATGACGCCGAGACACTGGATAGCTACACCGACGCCTTCGGCCCCCAGTTCATCGGCCTCACGGGGGATAAAGCGGCACTCGATAAGCTGACACGCCGCTATCGGGTGACCTACGGGTATGGCGAAGAAGACAGCGAAGGGAACTATGATGTGTCGCACTCCAGCGCTGTCTTCGCCTTCAATGCCCAGGGAGAGGCGCGCCTGCTGATCCGCGACAGCGACCCCATGGAGGCCGTGGTTGCCGACCTTGGAAGGCTTGCCAGCGGTGCCTGAGTAGTCACCGTCCATCGCCCCTATCTTCCGTCGAGGATCGGGATGGGGATTACCTAGGAGTACGGTGCAAGGTTCGTCGTTGCGCCTTGAGGCAGCTGAACACCACGTTCGATCACCTTTCACTCCTGGAAATTGGGTCAGAGAGCTGCAAGGGCTATGTGTGAGAGGAGTTATTGGTCGGGTAGACCGGACGATTGCTCGTTCCGGCCCCCCACAGATCCGAGCGTGCGCGATTGACGCACTCGGCTCCTCAACCGTCAGGTTCACACGAAGGACGCTCGGTGCACGATTCTCGCTCGCGG
>NZ_JAJSPA010000037.1:0-34336 GCF_021282295.1 Halomonas sp. G15
GCACGAACGGCTCGATGCCTATCACCCCTGCCTGCTGGAAGGGGTCACCGGCAGCGGCAAGACCGAGGTCTACCTGCAGTTGATCGAGGCGGTGGTGGGCCGCGGGCGCCAGGCGCTGGTGCTGGTGCCGGAGATCGGCCTGACACCGCAGACCCTGGCACGTTTCCGCAAGCGCTTCCGGGTGCCGGTGGTGGCACTGCACTCGGGGCTCACCGATCACGAGCGCCTGGATGCCTGGGAGGCAGCCGCCAGCGGTCGCGCCCCCATCGTCATCGGTACGCGCTCGGCGATCTTCACGCCCCTGGCCCGCCCCGGGGCGATCATCGTCGACGAGGAGCACGACGGCTCCTACAAGCAACAGGACGGGCTGCGCTACCACGCCCGGGACCTCGCCGTGGCCCGCGCCCATCACCACGGCATCCCGCTGCTGCTGGGCAGCGCCACGCCCTCGCTGGAGAGCCTGGCCCGGGCGAGGCGTGGCGACTGGCGTCACCTGCCGCTGACCCGCCGCGCCACCCGCCACGCCCCCGCCGGACTGGAACTGCTCGACCTGCGCGGGCGACCCCGCCTGGGCGGCCTGGCGCCGCCGGCGCTGGAGGCGATCGCGGAGACCCTCAAGGCCGGCCACCAGGTGCTGGTATTCATCAATCGCCGCGGCTTCGCCCCGACCCTGGCCTGTCACGCCTGCGGCTGGCTGGCCGAATGCGACGCCTGCGACGCCCGCATGACCCTGCACCGCCAGCCGCCGCTGCTGGCCTGCCACCACTGCGACCGCCGCCGCGCCCTGCCAGAGAGCTGCCCCGAATGCGGCAGCATCGACCTGCGCCCCCTGGGCAGCGGCACCGAGCGCACCGAGGAGACCCTTGCCGGACGCTTCCCCAAGGTGCCGGTGCACCGCATCGACCGTGACAGCACCCGCCGTCGCGACGCCTTCGAGAACGCACTGGCCGAGGTGCGCCGTGGCGATCCCTGCCTGCTGGTGGGCACCCAGATGCTGGCCAAGGGGCACCACCTGCCCCATGTCACCCTGGTGGTGGTGGTCAACGCCGACGCCGGCCTCTATGCCAGCGACTTCCGCGCCCTGGAGCAGGGTGCGCAGCTGCTGGTGCAGGTGGCCGGCCGTGCCGGCCGCGCCGCCCATCCCGGGCGGGTGCTGGTGCAGACGATGCACCCCGATGACCCGCACCTGCGCCTGCTGGCCGAACGCGGCTATGCCGCCCTGGCCGACCGGCTGCTGGAGGAGCGTCGAGCCGCCGCCCTGCCGCCCTTCCGCTTCCTCGCCCTGCTGCGCCTGGAGAGCGCCAGGGAGGAGGCAGCCAGCGAGCTGGGCCGACGTGCCGCCACCGCCCTGCGCGGCTGGCTTGCCGAGCGCGAGCTTGCGGTGGACTGCCTGGGCCCGGTGCCGGCGCCCATGGAGCGACGCCAGGGCCGCTACCATCTGCAGCTGATGCTGGGCGCCGATAAGCGCAGCGCCCTGCATGAGGCCAGCGCCTGGCTCACTGCCTGGATGGAGGCCACCCCCGAGGCGCGCCGGGTTCGCTGGTCGCTGGATATCGACCCGCAGACGCTTAGCTGACCCCCGCCCTTTAAAGCCGCCCCACAATTGCCGATAATGGCCGGCCATGCCCGCTCAGGGCTCCGTTTCCATGCCCACGCCGGGCCGAGTGCCTCTTCACCGCCGGTTCATCGGCCGCTCGGCCCGACGCCACAGGACATCCGACGCCCCATGAAAGAGACCATCGTTGCGCTGCTCGAGGACGCCCTCGACTCCCTCCGGCAGCAGGGCGTGCTGCCCGCCGACCTCGCCCCGACCATCAAGGTCGACCCCACCCGGGACAAGGCCCATGGCGACTACGCCACCAACCTGGCGCTGATGCTGGCCAAACCGGCCGGTCGCAAGCCCCGCGAGCTGGCCGAGGCGCTGATCGGCGCGCTGCCCGAGAGCGAGGCGGTACAGAAGGTGGAGATCGCCGGCCCCGGCTTCGTCAACTTCTTCGCCGCCACCGATGCCGCCGCCCAGGTGGTCCGTCAGGTGCTCGACGCCGGCGACACCTTTGGCCGCAGCCTCATCGGCCAGGACCACAAGGTGCAGGTGGAGTTCGTCTCCGCCAATCCCACCGGCCCGCTGCACGTCGGCCACGGTCGCGGCGCGGCCATCGGCGACTGCATCTGTCGCCTGCTGGAAGCGACCGGCTTCGACGTGACCCGCGAGTTCTACTACAACGATGCCGGCGCCCAGATCAGCAACCTGGCGCTCTCGGTGCAGGCCCGGGCCAAGGGGCTCGACCCCGAGGACGACGGCTGGCCGGCGGATGGCTATCGTGGCGGCTACATCATCGACGTGGCCAATGCCTACCTCGATGGCGAGACCGTCCATGCCGACGACCGCCATGTCACCGCCAGCGGTGACCCGGACGACCTGGCAGCGATCCAGGAGTTCGCCGTGGCCTACCTGCGCCGCGAGCAGGACCTCGACCTCAAGGCCTTCGGCGTGCAGTTCGACGTCTACTTCCTGGAGTCCTCGCTCTACCGCGACGGCAAGGTGGAGGCGACCGTCGAGCGCCTGATCGAGAAGGGCCACACCTATGAACAGGACGGCGCCCTGTGGCTGCGCACCACCGACTTCGGGGACGACAAGGACCGGGTGATGCGCAAGTCCGACGGGCAATACACCTACTTCCTGCCCGACGTCGCCTACCACCTCGACAAGTGGCAACGCGGCTTCACCACGGTGATCAACGAGCAGGGCGCCGACCACCACTCCACCGTGACCCGGGTGCGCGCCGGCCTGCAGGCCCTGGAGGCCGGCATTCCGAAGGGCTGGCCCGACTATGTGCTGCACCAGATGGTGATGGTCACTCGCTCCGGGGTCGAGGTGAAGCTCTCCAAGCGCGCCGGCAGCTACGTCACCGTGCGCGACTTGATCGATGAGGTGGGCCGCGACGCCACGCGCTTCTTCCTGGCCGCGCGTCGCGCAGACTCCCAGCTCACCTTCGACATCGACCTGGCGCGCTCGCAGTCCAACGACAACCCGGTCTACTACGTGCAGTACGCCCACGCCAGGGTGTGCAGCGTCGAGCGGAAGGCCCGCAGTGACGGCCAGCCCTTCGATCACGCCCTGGCCATGGCCAGCCTGGGTCGCCTGGAAGAGGACCAGGAGAAGGCGCTGCTGAACCGCCTGGCGCGCTACCCCGAGGCGGTGGAACACGCCGCGGCCGCCCGCGAGCCCCAGCAGATCGCCCAGTACCTACTCGACCTGGCCGCCGACTTCCACACCTGCTACAACGCGGTGAAGGTGATGGTCGAAGACGACGACCTGCGCAACGCCCGCCTGGCGCTGGGCCTGGCCACGCGCCAGGTGCTGCGCAATGGCCTGGAGCTGATGGGAGTCGGCGCCCCGGAGGAAATGTAACTCATGGCGACTCGCAAGCAGCCCCCCAGGAAGCGCGGCGCCACCAACAGCCGCCGCCAACCCGCCCGCAATGCGCGCCGCGAATGGCGCCTGCCCGGCTGGGTATGGGGCCTGGCCGGCCTGGTGGCCGGCTTCCTGCTCTCCCAGCACCAGCACGGGGTGGCGCCCTGGCAGGTCGAGGACTCGCCGCTGGCCACGGTGCTGCCGCGCAGCGCTCCGCCGGAGGCCGAGCCCGAGGCAGCGGCGGAGCCCAGCGAGCCGCCGAAGCCCACCTTCGAGTTCTACACCCTGCTGCCGGAATCCGAAGTGATCGCGCCGGGTGGCGAGATGCCCGCCTCCACGGCGACCCCGCCGCCCCCGGCGGAAGAGACGGCTACCGACGATTCGGCGCCTGCCGACGACCCCATCGCCGAGGTGATCGCCGCCAACTTAGCCAACGACCGCCAGGCCAGCGATCGCCAGACCAGCGACCCCGCCCGACAACAGGCCGCCACCAGCGCCTCGGGTCAACGCTACATGCTGCAGGCCGCCTCCTTCCGCGCGGCCGGCGATGCGCAGCAGCTGCGCAGCCGCCTGCGCGACTTCGGCCTGCTGGCCCAGGTCAGCGAGGTGAAGGCGGGGGGCGGCGAGACCTGGCACCGGGTGCAGGTGGGTCCCTACGAGGACCGCCGCGAGCTGTCTCGGGCCCAGGACCTGATGGTCACCCAGGGCATCGAGCCGCTGCTCATCCAGCTCAACAACTGAGCCCGCCTCCCGCAGTGACACGCGCGGCCGCTTGAATTCCGGGCGGCGCGCCCGCACCTACTCCCTCCAGATAGATTCGTCACGACGCCCGGCTGGGCGTCGAAAGTCATCGGGAGCCGTTCATCCGCTCCCCCAAGGAGTCTCCTCCATGACCACGATCGTATCCGTGCGCCGCGGTGACCAGGTGGCGCTGGCCGGCGACGGCCAGGTATCGCTGGGCAATACCGTGATGAAGGGCAACGCCAGCAAGGTCCGCCGCCTCTATCGCGGCGAGGTGCTGGCCGGCTTCGCCGGCGGTACCGCCGACGCCTTTACCCTCTTCGAGCGCTTCGAGGCGCAGCTGGAGAAGTATCAGGGCAACCTGGTCAAGGCCGCCGTGGAGCTGGCCAAGGAGTGGCGCACCGACCGCGCCCTGCGCCGCCTGGAGGCGCTGCTCGCCGTGGCCAACAAGGACGCCTCCCTGATCATCACCGGCAACGGCGATGTGCTGGAGCCCGAGGGCGGCATCATCGCCATCGGCTCCGGCGGCAACTACGCCCTGGCCGCGGCCCGCGCCCTGCTCGAGAACACCGACCTCGGGGCCCGCGAGATCACCGAGAAGTCGCTAGCGATCGCCGGCGATATCTGCGTGTTCACCAATCACAATGTCACCCTCGAGGAGCTGCCTGCCAAGGCGGGCTAAGGCCGATACCATGACCCAGATGACCCCCCGCGAGATCGTTCACGCCCTGGACCAGTACATCATCGGCCAGCAGGACGCCAAGCGCGCCGTGGCCATCGCCCTGCGCAACCGCTGGCGGCGCATGCAGCTCGAGGGCGACCTGCGCCAGGAAGTGACGCCCAAGAACATCCTCATGATCGGCCCCACCGGCGTCGGCAAGACCGAGATCGCCCGCCGCCTGGCCAAGCTGGCCCGCGCGCCCTTCATCAAGGTCGAGGCCACCAAGTTCACCGAGGTGGGCTATGTGGGCCGCGACGTGGAGTCGATCGTACGCGACCTCACCGAGGCCGCCATCAAGCTGGTCCGTGAGCAGGCCAAGGAAGAGGTCGGCCATCGCGCCGCGGACGCCGCCGAGGAGCGCATCCTCGACGCCCTGCTGCCACCGCCCCGCGGCCAGGAGGAGGAGCCCCGCCAGGACAGCTCCACGCGCCAGATCTTCCGCAAGAAGCTGCGCGAAGGGCAGCTCGACGACAAGGAGATCGATATCGAGGTCTCCCAGCAGGGACCCAACGTCGACATCATGACCCCGCCGGGCATGGAGGAGATGACCAGCCAGCTGCAGAGCCTGTTCTCCGGCATGGGCAAGCAGAAGACCGAGACCCGCCGCGTGGCGGTCAAGGACGCCTTCGCCCTGCTGCGTGACGAGGAAGCCAGCAAGCTGGTCAACGAGGAGGAGATCAAGGCTCGCGCCATCGAGTCGGTGGAACAGAACGGCATCGTCTTCCTCGACGAGATCGACAAGGTCTGCAAGGGCGGTGGCCAGTCCAGCGGTGGGGAGGTCTCCCGCGAGGGCGTGCAGCGCGACCTGCTGCCGCTGATCGAGGGCTCCACGGTCTCCACCAAGTACGGCATGGTGAAGACCGACCATGTGCTATTCATCGCCTCCGGCGCCTTTCACCTGTCGCGGCCGTCGGACCTGATCCCGGAACTGCAGGGTCGCCTGCCGATCCGTGTCGAGCTCAACGCCCTGACCCCGGACGACTTCAAGCGCATCCTCACCGAGCCCTCCGCGGCGCTGACCAAGCAGTACCAGGCGCTGCTGGCCACCGAAGGCCTGGAGATCGAGTTCACCACCGACGGCATCGAGCGCATCGCCGAGATCGCCTGGAAGGTCAACGAAGGCACCGAGAATATCGGCGCGCGCCGCCTGCACACCGTGATGGAGCGCCTGCTGGAAGAGGCCTCGTTCCGGGGCAGCGACATCGGCACCCCGCTGGTGATCGACGCCGCCTACGTCGATTCCCAGCTCGGCGAGCTGGCGATGGACGAGGACCTGTCGCGGTATATCCTGTAACCAAGCGGCACGCCGCGGGGCACAGTATGCCCCCAGCGGCTGCCCGCGGCGCCGGGGACAGGCCGTAGCGGAGGTCCTATGCCAGGGATGGCATCGGTAGCGCCCAGGGAGGGGTTCACAGCGCCTCCGCGAAGGCCTGTCACCGGGTCAGCCGCGTCCCCTAATGCCCAGATCCGGACGCCAACCATGCCAGCCCCCATTCCTACCAAGGTGCACTACCACAAGCAGGCCCGCGAGCTGGAGCTCGGCTATGCCGATGGCCAGAGCTACCGCCTCGCCATCGAATACCTGCGAGTCTTCTCCCCCTCCGCCGAGGTGCGCGGCCACGGCAAGGGCCAGGAGACCCTGCAGGTGGGCAAGAAGTTCGTCGGCCTCAAGGACATCACCCCCACCGGTCGCTACGCCCTCAAGCTGCACTTCGACGACGGCCACGACAGCGGCCTGTTCAGCTGGGACTACCTGAAGTGGCTGATCGACAATCGCGAGGCCAACTGGGCCGAGTACCTGGAGCGCCTGGAAGCGGCCGGCGCCAGCCGCGAGCCGCTGGGCATAGAAATCAGGCAGCTGTAACCCGCGTCAAGACAATCGCCGCCGCGGGAGGCTACAATGGCGCCCATCCGAGGCCTTGACCTCTCCCATGCAGCGATTCGGGAGCCCCATCGCATGAGCGCCAACCCCAGCTCCAGGGACAAGCAGACCACCGACTTCGGCTATCAGGAAGTGCCCCTCGAGGAGAAGGCCTCCCGGGTAGCCGATGTCTTCCACTCCGTGGCGGCCCGCTACGACGTCATGAACGACCTGATGTCGTTCGGCATCCACCGTCTGTGGAAGCGGCTGACCATCGAGCGCGCCGGGGTGCGCCCCGGCCACAGTGTGCTCGATATCGCCGGCGGCACCGGCGACCTGACGCTGAAGTTCTCGCGCCTGGTGGGGCCCCGCGGCCGCGTGGTACTGGCCGATATCAACGAGTCGATGCTGCGCGTCGGTCGTGACAAGCTGCTCGACCACGGCGTGGGCGGCAATGTCGAGTATGTCCAGGCCAACGCCGAGTGCCTGCCCTTCCCGGACAACACCTTCGACTGCATCACCATCGCCTTCGGCCTGCGCAATGTCACCGACAAGGATGCCGCGCTGCGCTCCATGGCCCGGGTGCTCAAGCCCGGCGGCCGCCTGCTGGTGCTGGAGTTCTCCAAGCCGGGCAACCCCCTGCTGACCAAGGCCTACGATGAGTACTCCTTCCGCCTGCTGCCGCGCATCGGCCAGGTGGTGGCCAGCGATGCCGACAGCTACCGCTACCTGGCCGAGTCGATTCGCATGCACCCCGACCAGGAGACGCTCAAGGGGATGATGGAGGCGGCCGGCCTGGAGCGGGTCGAGTACACCAACATGACCGGGGGCATCGTCGCCCTGCACCGCGGTATCAAACTCTGAGGTGGGCATGGCGTTGACACCGACCCTGCTGCTCGCCGCTGCCGAGAGGACCCTGAACGGCCTGCTGGCCCGCGACCCGGCTGCCCCCTCGCGCCTGGCCCGGCTGGCCGGCCAGCGGCTGTTGCTGCGCCTCGAGCAGCCCGAGCTGGCACTGGCCATCCACTTCCATGGCGGCGGCCTCGACCTGCTGCGCCCCGATGATACCGACGAGGCGGCCTACGATGCCGTGGTCGAGGTGGACGCCGAGACCCTCGGCGCCCTGCTCGGCGGCGCCTCGATGGAGCGGCTGATGTTCCAGGGGCGGCTGGCGGTTCGCGGCCGCATCCCGCTGCTGGAGGCGACCCGCGACCTGCTGCTCGACCTCGACCTGGACTGGGAGGGCGAGCTGGCCCGCTGGCTCGGCGATATCCCCGCCCACAGCCTGGCCGAGGGACTGCGTCGCCTGGGCCGCTTCGGTCTGCGCACCCGCGAGGAGTTCTGTGCCGACCTCTCCGAATACCTGGTCGAGGAGGCCCGTCTGCTGCCGGGCCGCCCCCAGCTCGAGGTGCTGCGTGACCACCTGACCGAGCTGGAAGTGGCCTCCGACCGCCTCGAGGCGCGCCTCGCCCGCCTGCACCGGCGCCTGGCGGACAGGGTGACGCCATGATCCTGCTGCGTCTGCTGCGCATCCTGTGGGTGATCACCCGCTACCGTCTCGATACCCTGCTGCCCCACGAGCGCCTGCCCTGGCCACTGCGTCTCCTTTTCAAGCTCTCGCCGCTGCGCCTGGTACCCATCGGCGAGCGCTCCCGGGGCGAGCGCCTGCGCCTGGCGCTGGAGTCGCTGGGGCCGATCTTCGTCAAGTTCGGCCAGGTGCTCTCCACCCGCCGCGACCTGCTGCCCGAGGACGTGGCCGACGAGCTCAAGCGCCTGCAGGACCAGGTGCCGCCCTTCCCCGGCAGCGAGGCCCGCGGCGTGGTGGAGGCGGAGCTGGGCCTGCCGGTGGCCGAGGCCTTCGCGCGCTTCGACGCCGAGCCCCTGGCCTCGGCCTCCATCGCCCAGGTCCACGGCGCCCGGCTGCACGGTGGCGAGGAGGTGGTGGTCAAGATCATCCGCCCCGGCATCGAACGGGTGATGCGTCAGGACATGGCCCTGCTCTACCGCTTCGCCCGCCTGCTGACCATCGTGCCCGAGGCGCGCCGCCTGCGTCCGGTGGAGGTCGTGCGCGACTACGAGACCACCCTGTTCGACGAGCTCGACCTGCACAAGGAGGCGGCCAACACCTCCCAGCTCAAGCGCAACTTCAAGGACTCCGCCCACCTCTATGTGCCAGCCATCCACTGGGAGCTGACCCGCCACCGGGTGATGGTCCAGGAGCGCATCTACGGCGTACCGGTAGCCGATATCGCCGCCCTGCGCGCCCAGGGCACCGACCTCAAGAAGCTGGCCGAGCGTGGGGTGGAGATCTTCTTCACCCAGGTGTTCCGCGACAACTTCTTCCATGCCGACATGCATCCGGGCAATATCTTCGTCTCCCGCAAGCACCCCCACGACCCGCAGTATATCGGCATCGACTGCGGCATCGTCGGCAGCCTGACCCGCGAGGACCAGGACTACCTGGCCCGCAACCTGCTGGCCTTCTTCCATCAGGACTACTACGAGGTGGCGGCGCTGCATATCGAATCGGGCTGGGTCGGCGAGCATACCCGGGCCAACGAGTTCGCGGCGGCAGTACGTACCGTGTGCGAACCGATCCTCGAGAAGCCGCTCAAGGACATCTCCTTCGGCCAGGTGCTGCTGGGCCTGTTCCAGACCGCGCGGCGCTTCGACATGGAGGTGCAGCCGCAGCTGGTGCTGCTGCAGAAGACCCTGCTCAACATCGAGGGCCTGGGGCGCCAGCTCTACCCGGAACTGGACCTGTGGCAGACCGCCAAGCCCTACCTGGAGCGCTGGATGGAAGAGCGCGCCGGGGTGAAGGGCTTCTGGGCCTCGCTCAAGCGCCAGGCCCCGGAGCTCAGCCACCAGCTGCCCGAACTGCCCTCCCTGGTCCACCAGGTGCTGTCCCAGGCCGAGCTGGAGAAGCGCCAGCGCCGCCACCAGGGCGAGGCGCTCGGGGGCATCCAGCGCCATCTGGCTCACCAGGGACGCCGTCACCGCCGCCTGCGGCTGGGACTGCTGCTGGTCGTGCTGGCGGTGGCCTGGCAGCCGCTGGCCGAGTGGGCCGGCGGACAACCCTGGCCGGCGCTGGCCGCCGCGGCCATCGGCCTGGCCCTGCTGGCCTGGCACTGACCCAGTTTCATGCTCGCCTTTTCATGGAGACGTCATCGATGAGCGATATTCTCGAGCGGCTGCAGGTTGTCCTGGATCAACGCCGCGAGGCCGATCCTTCCGACTCCTACGTCGCCGCCTTGCATCACAAGGGCCTGAACAAGATACTCGAGAAGGTCGGCGAGGAGGCCACCGAGACCCTGCTCGCGGCAAAGGACGCAGAAGGCGGTGGCGATGCCCAACGCCAAGCGTTGATCGCCGAAACGGCCGACCTGTGGTTTCATAGCCTGGTGATGCTGTCGCATCTCGGCCTCGAACATGGAGCGGTGCTCGACGAGCTGGGCCGCCGCTTCGGCATCTCCGGCCACGACGAGAAGGCTGCACGCCAGCCATAGTCCGCTGGACACAACATCACTGGCCGTTCCGGGTGAGCCGGAACCCCAATCAGAGGAAGCGCTAATGTTAGGTGGTATCAGTATCTGGCAGCTGCTGATCGTTCTCGGCATCATCATCCTGATCTTCGGCACCAAGAAGCTGCGCAACGTCGGCACCGATCTGGGTGGCGCCGTGAAGGGCTTCAAGAAGGCGATGAACGAGGACGAGAAGGGCGACAAGGCCGAGGAAGAGGAAACCGAAGCGCAGGCCCAGGCCCGCGTCGACCACAAGGATGAGACCAACACCTACGACGTCCAGGCCGAGCGAAAGCCCGAGGAACAAGAAGAGCGCAAGTAAACCGCCATGTTCGATATCGGCTTTCTCGAACTCCTGCTGCTCGGCGTGGTAGGCCTGCTGGTGCTCGGCCCGGAGCGGCTGCCCAAGGCGGCACGCACCCTGGGCCTGTGGATCGGCAAGATCAAGCGAACCGTCTCCGGCATGCAGCGCGAGATCAGCGCTCAGCTGGAGGCGGAAGAGCTGCGCCAGAAACTCGACGAGCAGCAGAAGAAGCTGGACGACAGCGTCAACCAGGTGAAGCGCGGCGTCGAGGGTATCGCCGAGCCCGAACGCGGCTCCCGGGATCCGGACAGTCGCCGCCAGGATGCACCGGCGGCGACGCCCGAGCAGCGCCTGGATGACGCCCTGTCACGCGCCCGCGAGGGGGCTGACACCCAGCCTGACACCACGCCCGAGCCCTCCCCCGTCGACAAGGACGCCCCTGAACGATGAGCAACCCCGGTGACGGCCCGGAACAGCACCAGGCCCCGCTGATCGAGCACCTGATCGAACTGCGCTCGCGCCTGCTGCGTGCGGTGGTGGCGGTGCTGGTGATCTTCCTCGGCCTCTACGCCTTCGCCAACGACATCTATACCTTCGTGGCCCAGCCGCTGATGGCGCTGCTGCCGGAAGGCTCGCAGATGATCGCCACCGAGGTGGCGTCGCCCTTCCTGGCGCCCTTCAAGCTGACCCTGGTCACGGCGGTATTCATCGCCGTGCCCTACGTGCTGCACCAGGCCTGGGCCTTCGTGGCCCCCGGGCTGTACGACAACGAGAAGGCGCTGGCCATCCCCATCCTGGCCTCCAGCGTGATGCTGTTCTACGCCGGCGCGGCCTTCGCCTACTACGCGGTCTTCCCGCTGCTGTTCGAGTTCTTCACCCAGACCGGGCCGGAGAACGTGACGGTGATGACCGATATCAACGCCTACCTCAACTTCGTGCTGAAGCTGTTCTTCGCCTTCGGCGTGGCCTTCGAGATCCCTATCGCCACCTTCCTGCTGATCGCCTCCGGGGCCACCACGGTGGAGAGCCTGTCTAAGAAGCGCCCCTATGTGGTACTGGGCTGCTTCGTGGTGGGCATGCTGCTGACGCCGCCGGACGTGATCTCCCAGAGCCTGCTGGCGGTCCCCATGTACCTGCTCTACGAGGTGGGGCTCTTTTTCGGCCGCTTCGCCCGGCGCAAGAAGCAGCAGCGCGAGGCGGAAGACGACTCGTAAGCCCGAAGCTTGAAGCTTGAAGCCCAACCTGATCGAAAACGCCCCCATGACAGTGCCATGGGGGCGTTCTTCTTGCAGCTTCCAGCCGCGAAGCGGCGCTCTTTCAGCTTCCGGCTTGAGCCGCTTCGCGGCTAGAGGTCCATCAGCTCATCGACCCGGTCGACCAGCTTGAAGATGCCGGTGGCGGCCTCGCTGATGCGGGTGGCGAGCATATAGGCCGGTGTGGTCACCACCCGGTGCTCGAAGTCCACCACGATGTCCTCCACGCCGCAGCTGCGGTGCAGGCCACCCATGGCGCTGATGGCGCCGGAAACGCCGGGATCCTGGCCGATGGTGACGGCAATGCCTGGGCCCAGCAGGCGTGGCACCATCACCGGGCTGATGCACATCATGCCGATGGGCTTGCGGGCCTCGTGAAAGCCTTCCAGTGCCTGCTTGAGCTCGTCGAGCACCGTCATCTCGGCGCCATCCTCGGCGAAGCTGGAGAAGTTCTTGGCGGCGCCGAAGCCGCCGGGCAGGATCACCGCGTCGAAGTCGTCCGCCTCCAGCTCGCCCAGCGGCTGGATCTCGCCACGCGCCAGGCGCGCCGATTCGGTCAGCACGTTGCGCGAATCGCCTTCCGCGACCTCGCCTCTGCGGTGGTCGATGACGTGGTGCTGGGCGATATCCGGTGCGAAGCAGCGATAGCCGAGGCCCAGCTGGTCGAGCCGCAGCAGGGTCAGGGTGGTCTCGTAGATCTCGGAGCCATCGTAGACCCCGCAGCCCGAAAGGATCACCGCCACCTGTTTGCTCATGCCTATCTCCTTGCAGGGTTCGCCTGCCGACGGCAGGACCAGTTATCGAGCTCCACACTCTAGAGCGATCCCTCGAGTGCGACAAGGCGAGACTTTCGGCGCAATGCGACACTGATATACTCGAGGACAGCCGACACCCTGCTGTCACGTCATTGTCATCAAGGGCCGCCAGACTACCATCGGCGGCGCCAGAGCCGGAGAGACGATCTTGAGCTTCACGACCCCACGCCAGTTCCCTGCCACCCGCATGCGGCGCATGCGCCGGGACGCCTTCTCGCGCCGCCTGATGTGCGAGAACGTGCTGACCCCGGCCGACCTGATCTGGCCGGTCTTCGTGCTGGAGGGCGAGGGCCAGCGCGAGGCGGTGCCCTCCATGCCGGGGGTCGAGCGCCTGTCGCTGGACCTCCTGATCGAGGAGGCCCGCGAGGCCGTCGAGCTGGGCATCCCCGCCATTGCACTGTTCCCGGTGGTGGATGCCTCGCTGAAGAGCGAGCTGGCCGAGGAGGCCTACAGCGCCAACGGCCTGGTGCAGCGCAGCGTGCGGGCCCTCAAGGAAGCCCTGCCCGAGCTCGGCATCATCACCGACGTGGCGTTGGATCCCTACACCAGCCACGGCCAGGACGGCATCATCGACGAGCAGGGCTATGTGCAGAATGACCGCACCGTGGAGACCCTGCTCAAGCAGGCGCTCTCCCACGCCGAGGCCGGGGCCGACGTGGTGGCTCCCTCGGACATGATGGATGGCCGCATCGGCGAGATCCGCCGGGTGCTGGAGCAGGAGCAGCTGGTCAATACCCGCATCATGGCCTATAGCGCCAAATATGCTTCGCGCTACTACGGTCCCTTCCGTGACGCGGTGGGCTCCGCCGCCAATCTGGGCAAGGCGGACAAGAGCACCTACCAGATGGACCCGGCCAACGGCGACGAGGCGCTGCATGAGGTGGCCATGGACCTGGCCGAGGGCGCCGACATGGTGATGATCAAGCCGGGCATGCCCTATCTGGACGTGGTACGCCGGGTCAAGGACGAGCTCAAGGCTCCGACCTACGCCTACCAGGTCAGCGGCGAGTACGCCATGCACATGGCGGCCTTCGAGAACGGCTGGCTGGATGCCGATGGCGTGATCCTCGAATCACTGCTGTGCTTCAAGCGTGCCGGCGCCGACGGCGTACTGACCTATTTCGCCAAGCGGGCAGCACGGCTGCTCACCCAGTAAAGGAGGGGACTGCGCGCCCTTCCTGGAAACGCGGAGAGAACTCCATGGAAGACCGCAGTCCCGAAAACGTCCCCGCCGTGATGCAGCAACTGAGTGGCCCGATCGGTGAGGAGAGCGGGGTCGATATCCCGACCCCGCGCCTCAACCAGACCCGCGCCGGCATCAAGCCCAAGGCCAAGCCCCAGGCCGACGCGGACCTGAGCGACCCCTCCCTCTACTTCAACCGCGAACTCTCCCACCTGCAGTTCAATATCCGGGTACTCGAGCAGGCCCTGGACGAGTCGCACCCGCTGCTCAACCGGCTGATGTTCCTGCTGATCTTCTCGTCGAACCTGGACGAGTTCTTCGAGATCCGGGTCGCCGGGCTCAAGCACCAGCTGGCCCTGGGCGACGCCAGCACCGGGGCCGACGGCCGCTCGCCACGGGCGGTGCTCAACGAGATCTCGACGATCGCCCACGAACAGATCGAACGCCAGTACCAGATCCTCAACGAGGTACTGCTGCCGGCGCTGCTGGAGAAGAAGCTGCGTTTCCGGCGACGCAGTGACTGGACCAAGGCCCAGCGCGCCTGGGTTCGCGACTACTTCGAGGGAGAGATCATGCCGGTGATCAGCCCCATCGGGCTGGACCCCTCACACCCCTTCCCGCGGCTGGTCAACAAGAGCCTCAACTTCATCGTCAAACTCGAGGGCAAGGACGCCTTCGGCCGTGAAGGGGGCCTGGCGATCCTACCGGCACCACGCTCGCTGCCCCGGGTGATCAAGATGCCGCCGGAACTCTGCGACGAGGGCTTCAAGGAGGCCGTGTTCCTCTCCTCGATGATCCATGCCCACGCCGAGGAGTTGTTCCCGGGCATGACGGTGCGCGGCTGCTACCAGTTCCGCCTGACCCGCAACGCCGACATGTCGGTGGACCCCGAGGAGGTTTCCGACCTGGCCTCGGCGCTGCGCGGCGAGCTGCTGGCGCGCCGCTACGGCAGCGGCGTGCGCCTGGAGGTGGTCGATACCTGCCCGGAGGAGCTCGCCACCTTCCTGCTCAAGCAGTTCGAGCTGGAGGAGGAGGACCTCTACCGGGTCAACGGCCCGGTGAACCTGACCCGCATGATGTCCCTGATCGGTGACGTCGACCTGCCCGACATGTTCTACCGCCCCTTCACCCCCGGCTTTCCCAAGAACCTCGGCAAGGGGAGCAGCCTGTTCGACACCATCGCCGCTGGCGATGTGCTGCTGCATCACCCCTTCCAGTCCTTCGCGCCGGTCGAGGACCTGCTCTCGGAAGCCGCCCGGGATCCGGGCGTGCTGGCCATCAAGCAGACCCTCTACCGCACCGGAGCCGATTCGCCCATCGTCAATTCGCTGGTGGAGGCTGCGCGAGGCGGCAAGGAGGTCACGGTGGTGATCGAGCTGCGTGCGCGCTTCGACGAGGCCGACAACCTGTCGCTGGCCTCGCGGCTGCAGGAAGCCGGCGCCATCGTCATCTACGGCGTGATGGCCTACAAGACCCACGCCAAGATGATGCATATCGTGCGCCGCGAGAAGGACAAGCTGCGCCACTATGCGCATCTCGGCACCGGCAATTACCACTCCAAGACGGCCCGGCTCTATACCGACTACAGCCTGCTCACCGCCAACCCCACCCTCTGCGAGGACGTTCACCAGGTCTTCCAGCAACTCTCCGGCATGGGCCGGGCCCGGCGCATCGAGACGCTGCTGCATGCTCCCTTCACCCTGCACGAAGGGCTGGTGGCGATGATCGAGCGCGAGGCGGTGGAGGCTCGCAAGGGCAAGCGCGCCCACCTGATCGTCAAGTGCAACTCGCTGACCGAACCGAAGCTGATCCAGGCACTCTACCGTGCCTCCCAGGCCGGCGTGGAGTGCGACCTGATCATCCGCGGCCAGTGCTGCCTGCGTCCCGGCGTCCCCGGGGTATCGGAGAATATCCGGGTGCGCTCAATCGTGGGCCGCTTCCTGGAGCACACCCGGGTCTTCTACTTCCACAACGGTGGCAAGCCGGAGGTGTGGGCCTCCAGCGCCGACTTCATGACCCGCAACATGTTCCACCGCGTGGAGACCTGCTTCCCGCTGCTCGACAAGAAGCTGGCGGCACGAGTGCGCAAGGACCTGGAGACCTACCTGGTGGATAACTGCCAGAGCTGGCTGCTGCAGCCCGACGGCAGCTACCTCAAGCAGCAGCCCGGCGACGCCGCACCGATCAGCGCCCAGGAGACACTGCTCTACGCCTACGCCGCCAAGGCCTGACCGAGCGCCGGGCTATGCCCGGCTCTCGAAGCTCGAAGCTCGAAGCTCGAAGCTCGAAGCTCGAAGCTCGAAGCTCGAAGCTCGAAGCTCGAAGCTCGAAGCTCGAAGCTCGAAGCTCGAAGCTCGAAGACAGCATGAACGCAACCGCCCCGGCAGCCAGGCTGCCGGGGCGGTTTTTCTTACAGCTTAAGGCTTACGGCTTACAGCTCCCGGCGAAGCCGGGTCAGACGGCGATCGGGCCGCCATCCTGCCTCTGGATCACCACGGTGGATGCCCTCGGGCGCACCTCCCCCTGGGTGACAGCGGTGGCATCCTCGGAGGCCGGCCAGTTACCCGGATGCTGGATGTTGATGAACAGCGCTGTCTTGTCCGGGGTGGCAAAGATCCCGGTGACCTCGCAGCCATTGGGACCCACGGCGAAGCGCTTGAGATGCTGCTGGTTCTCGGGCGTGACCACTCCACCCTCCAGAACCCCCGGCACCACCGCCAGCAGCTGGTCGTTGGTATGCTCGGCAACTCCTTCATAGCCGTTGTCGGTCTGGATCCACAGGATACCCTGGCCATCGCCACGATCGTCAAACCAGAGGCCATCGGGGCTGGCGAACTGATTCGCCTCAGTCAGGCCCGAGCGGTTGTCGCTGTCGGTGGCGGCGGCGCCGAACACGAAGACCTCCCAGGCGAAACGCATTTCGTCGCTGCCTTCACGCCAGCGGATGATATGCCCGGCGCCGTTGTCGGGGCGTGGGTTGGCTTCGTTGATTGGTGCGGTGGCAAAGCCCACTCCGAGCTCATCGATGGCGCCCCCCTCGTTGGTATAGGTCGCCTCGCTGCCCGCCTCGGTGCGTTTGCTGTTGTTGGTCAGGGTGATATAGACATCGCCGGAGGCGGGGTCGACGCTGGCCCACTCGGGGCGGTCCATGGGCGTGGCACCCATCAGATCGGCAGCGTCGCAGGTGTTGATGATGATGCCCGCCTGGTCGTCGGCAGCCAGCCCCAGGGCCTGGTGGAGACGACGGCCATCGGTGGTCCGTGCCTGCGGGGTCAGGGGCAGCCACTCACCGCTGCCATCGGCATCGAAGCGCGCCACGTAGAGGGTACCCTCGTCCAGGTACTTGGCGCCGATCGCCAGACGATCGAAGTTGGCACCGGGGCGGTTGGCATCGGCCGGATCCCAGGCGGCAGCGGAGACGAACTTGTAGATATACTCGTTGCGAGCGTCGTGGCCGGAGTAGAAGACCACCGGCTTGCCGGGCTCGAGCTTGCCCAGCCAGCAGCCCTCGTGGCGGAAGCGACCCAGGGCGGTACGCTTCACGGCACGGCGGCTGCCATCGTAGGGGTCGATCTCCACCTGGTAGCCGAAGGTGCGGGCTTCGTTGCGGTAGTCCTGGCCAGCGTCGGCACCGCGCGGCGTGATATCGAAGCGCGCAAACTCGTCGTTCTGCTCGGAAGGGTCGCCTGCTGAGGTCTCCCAGCCGTAACGGCCACGCTCGGTGGGAATGCCGATGCGAGCGTCGTCGGCGAAACGCTCGCCGGTGTTGACGAAGATGTTGGGCCAGTTCTCTTCGCAGGCCAGGTAGGTGCCCCAGGGGGTGAAGCCGTTGCCGCAGTTGTTGTTGGTACCGCGGGTGAGGAGTCCCTCCGGCGAGAACTTGGTCCTCACGTAGTCGCTGCCGGCGACCGGGCCAGCCAGCTCCATCTCGGTCGCACTGGTGAAGCGACGGTTGTAGGGCGAGCCCTGCACATGGCTCCAGCGACCATCGTCGCCCCGCTTCACCTCCACCAGGGTCACGCCATGGGCGTTGATCTCGGTGCGCGACTCCTCGGCGGGGCGAGCCCCCTCCTCGGCATTGGTGGGACCGCCCTGGGGCGCCCACAGCGCCTGCTGGTCGATGTACTCGTTGTTCAGCGCCAGCACGAAGCGCCGCGAGGCGCTCTCTTCGTCCAGCGGGAATCCGTGCATGCCATCGTGATGCATGCCCACGCTTTGCGCCTGGCGCTCGGCAGTCATGGCGAGATCGCCGCTCCAATCCGATGCCTCACCCGAGAGCGGCGTGCCCCAGGGCACCAGCACCTGGGCGGTATACCCCGGCGGCACCACCACGGCATCGCTGCGTGAACCGGCGATCGACTCGAAGGCCAGGCGCAGTGGCGTCTTCTCGTGCTGGGTGCTCGCGGCCAACGCCTGGGCGGCACCGCCGAAACCCAGCATTGAGGCGGCAGCCAGACCCAGGCCACCGCGCATCACGCTGCGCCGCGAGACATGGCGCTCGAGAACGGCGGCGAAGGGCTCGTTGGTGCCGGGGTTCAGGACGCGATGATCCTCGATTTCCTTGCTCATGGGGGTTCCTCGTCGGTTGGATGGAGGCGCGAGGCGCCTCCAGGACGAGGTCAGGCTAGGCGAGGAAGGTGACAAAGCGATGAAGGATCGAAAGCGCCCTACCCCCTCCGGAAGGCCGCCAGGTCGTGGGGGTCCAGGCCATCGACGCGCTCGGGCAGGCCTTGTTCGCGGCGGGCCACCCGCACTACCTCGCGCTCGGCAAGCAGCTCGGCGTCGTCATCCAGGGTGCGCCCGTTGAGTTCGGCGAGCTGGGCCATGCCCTGGTGGTAGAAGGCGAGCAGGTCCAGGGCGGTAGCGTTGTCCTCCGCCATGCCACGGCGCAGCGCCGGCAGGTAGCCGCTGACCCGGGAGAGGTGGTGCTTGAGCTGCCAGGCGTAACGCACCTCGGCCATCCAGGGACGCTCACGCAGGGCTGCAAACACCAGGCTGGTTGCCACCAGCCCCAGCACCACGCCCAGTACGTTGAGCCAGAAGCCGCCGTCGAAGGCAGCCTGCAGCAGTTGCACGAACACCAACCCGAAGACGATCAGCTGGCCGGCCATGGCCAGGCTGATCAGCCGCCCCTTGCGGCGGTAGGACTCGGGATCGTGCTCCTCGAACTGGAACGGCATGACGGGCTCCTGGGTGGCGAATCGGCAATCGTCGGCATTATCCCGACAACACCATGCTGGGTACAGACCCAGGTGCCGCCATGCCGCCACCACCAGCGTGAGAGGCGCCGGATCAGCCTAGCGTATTACCTCAATCGCTCGGCGGCGGAGAGCAGCAGGTGTTCGGTGGTCTCCCAGCCGATGCAGGCGTCGGTGACCGAGACCCCGTGGCGCAGCCGCCCCGGCTCCAGCGCCTGCTTGCCCTCGTGGAGGTGACTCTCCAGCATCAGCCCGGCGATCGCCCTCTCGCCGGCCTGTCGCTGGGCCAGCACGTCGAGCAGCACCTCACTCTGGCGACGGTGATCCTTGCGGGCGTTGGCGTGGCTGCAGTCCACCATCAGTCGCGGCGAGAGGCCGGCCTCCTCCAGGGCGCGACGTGCCGCCTGGACGTGGTGCGCCTGGTAGTTGGGCTCGCCGTGACCGCCGCGCAGCACCAGCTGGGTATGGGGATTGCCGGCAGTGTCGCGGATCACCGGCCGTCCCTCGGAATCCATGCCGAAATGGCTGTGGGGGTGGGCGGCGGCGCGCATGGCATCCAGGGCCACGCCGATATCACCGCCGGTCGCGTTCTTGAAGCCCACCGCCGCCGCGAGACCGCTGGCCAGTTCACGGTGCAGCTGGGACTCGGTAGTACGGGCACCGATCGCCACCCAGGAGAGCAGGTCCTCGAGATAGGGGGCCAGCATCGGCTGCAGCAGCTCGGTGGCCACCGGCAATCCCAGCGCGGCCACATCGCGCATCAGCCGTCGCGAGACCTCGAGGCCGCGGGCCATGTCGCCGCTGCCGTCCAGGTCGGGGTCGTAGGCTAGTCCCTTCCAGCCCACGGTGGTGCGGGGCTTCTCCACATAGACACGCATCACCGGCAGCAGGCGGTCCTTCACCCGTGCGGCCAGCTCCGCCAGCCGGTGGGCATACTCCAGCGCCGCCTGGGGGTCGTGGATGGAACAGGGGCCGACCACCACCAGCAGGCGATCATCGCGGCCGGCGAGGATATCGTGGACGGCGTGGCGCTGGTTCTCGAGGCGACGCGACAGGTCGGCGGAGAGCGGCAGCTCGCGAGTCAGCTCCCCCGGGGTGGGCAGCGCTCGAGCGGGGTTGGCGGCGGGACGCTGGGATTCGTTCAGGTTCACGGCGGCAAGCGTAGCGTTCATGGTGTCATCAACTCCGGGTAGCGGTCATACATCGTGTCTGTCGGGTGCCACCGATCTCGCTACGGTCGGACGTGGCGGAGTGGACCGACCGCAGCTCGCTAAATCGCCAGTAGCCGTAATAGCCCACACAGTCCCGGGTCTGGCGGATGGCGATGGATGCGGTCATGGTCTCTCTCCTCGAAGTCGGTTGTGGTGTGGGGGCCGTGAAACGCAGAACCCCCGGGCGGGGCTGCCGTCCGGGGGTTCTGGTGGAGGCGGCCCTGGTGGGTGTGCCTCCGGCGATGTCGCGTCTTGCGCTCAGGACATGGCCGCCGGCACACCGGTCATAAAATAGCCATACCAGAAGCCGCCCGCGGCCACGCACGGCGATTCCGCACGGCCGCAAGCGGCGTGATGACGGAATGGGTGGGTGGCGGATGCGATCATCGGTTTCTCCTGAGCAGTCGCTTCATCCTGCCGCATAGCGGCAAGGCTGGCAAGGCCAACTCAGCCGGCAAACAGCTGGTACCAGCCGATGGTGGCCGGCAGGCAGCTCATGGCCACCAGCACGATCAGGCCCATGATGATGGACAACAGGCCGCTGCTGTCACGGAAGTTCTCGTCGTGTCCCGCCATGTGTCACTCCTTCGATTGCGTCAGGGTTGGGGTCTGGGGTGGCCACCATTCTAGCGAAGTCCATGCGCCTCGGCACGACACCGAAAGTCGCAGGTTCAGCGCAGATGGCGGCCGCCGTCCACGGGTAGCGTCGCACCGGTGACGTAACGGTTGTCGAGCAGGTAGCGCAGCGTCTGGTAGATCACTCCGGGGCCGGGCACCTTCTGCATCACCGACTTGGCCCGGGCCTTCTCGGCGTAGGTCTCGTCATCGCCCTCGCCCAGCATGATCAGCGCCGGGGCGATGGCGTTGACCTGGATGTCGGGGGCGTACATGGCGGCGAACGACAGCGTCAGATTATCGAGCCCGGCCTTGCTGGCGGCGTAGGCGGCGTGCTTCCTGGAGCCCTTCTGCACCACGTAGTCGGTCATGTGCACGATATCGCGCTGGGGCTCACTGCACGCCTCGAGCAGTTCGCGGGCGTGCAGGTTGATCAGGTAGGGCGCCAGCATATGGATGCGGAAGAGCCGCTCGAAGGTGGCCCCCGCCTCGGGTCCGGTAGAGTCCGGCGCCCAGTCGCTGGCGTTGTGCACGATGGCCCGCAGCGACCGCGTCTCGGCCCTGAGACGCACCAGGAAGTCGAGGATGCCCGCCTCGCTGGCAAAGTCCGCCTGCAGGGTGACGATGCCACGCTCGCGCAGTTCTTCGAGCTCCGGCCGCTCACGCCGGTAGCTGATGATCACCGGATGGCCGTCGTTGACCAGCTGCTCCGCGCAGTGACGCCCCAGGCGCTGGGCACCACCGGTGATCAGGATCGGTGAGGCACTCATGCGTCGGCCTCACGCCGCAGGCTGCCGGCGGTGGGCACGATGGGATCCCGCGGCGCATAGGCGAAGACATCGGAGAAGACCCGCGAGGGCGCAAGGCCCAGCGAGGCGAGCACGTCCACGCAGGCATAGACCATGCCGGGCGAGCCGGAGAGATAGACGTCATGGCCGGAGACGTCATCGAGCCCCGCGGCCAGGGCCTGGTCGATGCGTCCGCGATGGCCCACCACCCGTTCGCCGGCCCAGGGCAGCTCCGGGGCCACCTCGGTGACCGGATGGAAGGTGAAGCCGGCATGCGCCTCGGCCCACTCCCGGGGCAGGCGCTCCAGGTAGAGGTCACGCTCCTCCCGTGCGGCCCACCACAGGGCGATCTCGCGCCCGGGGTTGGCGGCCAGTGCCCCCTCCACGAGCGCCTTCATCTGGGCGAAGCCAGTGCCGGCGGCAATCAGCAGCAGCGGGCGCGAACTGTCCGGGTCGAGCACGCAGTCGCCACCGGGCAGGCGCAGGGTCAGGCGGTTGGCGACCTTGACCATCTCGCGCAGTCGAGCGGAGTTGTCGCGCTCCGGCCAGTGCTGGATATGCAGTTCGATCTCGCCGTCACCGCGCCAGGCATTGGCGATGGAGAACGGCACCCAGATTCCCTCGTCGAGCTTGAGCTCCAGGTACTGGCCGGGGTCGTGGGCGGCCGCCTCGGCGCGCCCGTCGAGCCGGACGCGGAAGACGTCCGGGCTGAGGTCCTCGACCTCGGTGACCGGGCAGGTCAGGATCCTTGGCGTCATGAGTGCCTCTTACACTTGTCAGGGGGTCGTGTTGTCGGGGAGGTCGATGCCCAGTTCGTGCCAGCGCTCGCTGACACGGGCCTTGACGGCCTCATCCATGACGATGGGCACGCCCCACTCGCGGTCGGTCTCGCCGGGCCACTTGCTGGTGGCATCCAGGCCCATCTTGGAGCCCAGGCCGGAGACCGGCGAGGCGAAATCCAGGTAGTCGATGGGCGTATTCTCCACCATCACGGTGTCCCGGGCCGGGTCCATGCGCGTGGTGATGGCCCAGATCACATCCTTCCAGTCGCGGGCGTCGACGTCATCGTCGAGCACCACCACGAACTTGGTGTACATGAACTGGCGCAGGAAGCTCCATACGCCCATCATCACGCGCTTGGCGTGGCCGGGGTACTGCTTCTTCATGGTCACCACCGCCATGCGGTAGGAGCAGCCCTCCGGCGGCAGGTAGAAGTCGACGATCTCGGGGAACTGGCGGCGCAGGATCGGCACGAACACCTCGTTGAGCGCCAGACCCAGGATCGCCGGTTCATCGGGCGGGCGGCCGGTATAGGTGGAGTGGTAGATGGCATTCTCGCGCATGGTCATGCGCGTTACCATGAACACCGGGAAGTGGTCGACTTCGTTGTAGTAGCCGGTGTGGTCGCCGTAGGGTCCCTCCGGCGCCATGTCATCCGGGTAGATGAAACCCTCCAGGATGATCTCGGCGGACGCCGGCACCTCGAGGTCGGCATGGCCACACTTGACCAGCTCGGTGCGCGAGCCACGCAGCAGCCCGGCGAAGGCGTACTCCGAGAGCGAGTCGGGCACCGGGGTCACGGCACCGAGGATGGTGGCCGGGTCGGCGCCCAGCGCCACCGCCACCGGGAAGGGCTCGCCGGGGTGGGCCTGCTGGAACTCCTGGAAGTCCAGCGCCCCACCGCGGTGGGAGAGCCAGCGCATGATCAGGCGATTCTTCCCGAGCTTCTGCTGGCGATAGATGCCGAGGTTCTGGCGCTTCTTGTGGGGCCCGCGGGTAATCACCAGTGGCCAGGTGACCAGCGGCGCGGCATCACCGGGCCAGCAGTGCTGGATCGGCAGGCGATCGAGGTCGACCTCGTCGCCCTCATAGACCAGCGCCTGCACCGGGGCCGAGCGTACCGTCTTCGGCCCCATGCTCATCACCTGCTTGAAGATCGGCAGCTTGTCCCAGGCATCGCGGAAGCCCTTGGGCGGCTCGGGCTCCTTGAGGAAGGCGAGCAGCTCGCCCACCTCGCGCAGCGCGGCCACGGAGTCCTGCCCCATGCCCATGGCCACCCGCTTCGGCGTGCCGAAGAGGTTGCCGAGCAGCGGCATGGCGTGGCCCTTGACGTTCTCGAACAGCAGCGCCGGCCCTCCGGCCCGCAGGGTGCGATCGCAGATCTCGGTGATCTCGAGGTAGGGGTCGACCTCGGCGGTGATGCGCTTGAGCTCGCCCTGGGCCTCCAGGGCGGCGATGAAGTCGCGCAGGTCCTTGTACTTCATTCGGATTTCCCGGTTGCAGTACGACGAAAGGGGCAGCATAGCATGCTACCCCCTGGGCCTTCGTACAACGTTTGCACAATTTCTGCGCTCGGCTGATCCCAGGCTCCCAAAACAAACCTTTCAAGGCGAAGGCGTTGAAGGCTGGCCGTCACGAGCGAAGGCGAGACAAGGCGGAAAACAGCGAAAGCGCGGAGTTTACTTCAGTAAATGAGCAGCTTGAGCTGTTTTCCAACGCCGTATCGCCAAGCGCAGCAGGCCAGGATCAACGCCGTTTCATGGCCTCGAAGAACTCGATGTTCGTCTTGGTATCCTTGAGGCGGTCGATCAGGAACTCGGTGGCCGCGGTATCCTCCATGGGGTTGAGCAGCTTGCGCAGGATCCACATGCGCTGCATCTCGTCCTCGGAGGCGAGCAGGTCCTCCCGGCGGGTGCCGGAACGGCGGATATTGATCGCCGGGTAGACGCGACGCTCGGCCAGCTTGCGGTCCAGGTGCGCCTCCATGTTGCCGGTGCCCTTGAACTCCTCGAAGATCACCTCGTCCATCTTGGAGCCGGTGTCGACCAGCGCCGTGGCGATGATGGTCAGGCTGCCGCCCTCCTCGATGTTGCGCGCCGCACCGAAGAAACGCTTGGGCTTCTCCAGGGCATGGGCGTCGACGCCACCAGTGAGCACCTTGCCGGAGCTCGGCACCACGGTGTTGTAGGCGCGCGCCAGGCGGGTGATGGAGTCGAGCAGGATCACCACGTCCTTCTTGTGCTCGACCAGCCGCTTGGCCTTCTCGATCACCATCTCGGCGACCTGCACGTGACGCGCCGGTGGCTCGTCGAAGGTCGAGGCCACCACCTCGCCGCGCACCGTGCGTGACATCTCGGTCACCTCCTCCGGGCGCTCGTCGATCAGCAGCACGATCAGGTGGCACTCGGGATTGTTGCGGGTGATCGAGGTGGCGATGTTCTGCAGCATCAGGGTCTTGCCCGCCTTGGGCGGGGAGACCAGCAGGCCACGCTGGCCCTTGCCAATGGGCGCCACCAGGTCGATGATCCGCGCCGTGAGGTCCTCGGTGGAGCCGTTGCCGATCTCCATGCGCAGCCGCTCCTCGGGGAACAGCGGCGTGAGGTTCTCGAACAGGATCTTGTGCTTGGCGTTCTCCGGCCGGTCGAAGTTGATCTCGCTGACCTTGAGCAGGGCGAAGTAGCGCTCCCCCTCCTTGGGCGGGCGGATCTTGCCGGAGATGGAGTCACCCTTGCGCAGGTTGAAGCGGCGGATCTGCGACGGCGAGACATAGATGTCATCGGGCCCGGCCAGGTAGGAGCTGTCGGCACTGCGCAGGAAGCCGAAACCGTCCTGCAGGATCTCCAGCACGCCATCGCCGAAGATTGGCTCGCCGCTCTTGGCGTGCTTCTTGAGGATGGCGAAGATGATGTCCTGCTTGCGGGAACGTGCCAGGTTGTCGATGCCCATCTCGCGGGCCATCTCCAGCAGTTCCGGCACGGGCTTTTGCTTGAGTTCGGTAAGATTCATCGGTGTGTTCAGACGTTGCTCTTGGTAAGCCGGGCGGCGAAGCGCCGTGAGGAAAAGCGACAGGAGGCGAGACGAAGACGCCCTGTGGGTGCGTTCAGAGCCCGGACAGGCCACCTCTGGTCGTGATGCATCGAATGGCCATGGGCGGGAGACCGCGCGGGGATTGCCGGGCCACCGGGCCTATATCGAAAGCGAAAGCGAGGAAGCAGGTTCGTTTCGCCTGATCAGCGGTTCGGAGCCGCAAGGCCGGGAACGCGGACTGATGCAGTGGGCTGTCTGACGACTTGGAAATGACCGAGACGGGATCGCCGGTTCGGTCGGAAAGCATTCGGAACAGGCGAACGCCTCGATACTAGACAAGCCCGCCGATGAACGCAAGCCCTGCCGCCCGCGGCGATTGACAGCGCCGCGCCTTGGCCGCACCCTTTTTCGAGACCCGCCGAAGGAAGACCCATGAGCTCGCCACAGGACCCGGCCACCACCTCCCAGGAAGCCGCCAGCGATCCCCGCCGGCTGGCCGCCATCGACCTGGGCTCCAACAGCTTCCACCTGCTGGTGGCCAACTACCAGGACGACCGCCTGCAGGTGGTGGCGCGCCTGGGCGAGAAGGTGCAGCTCGCCGCGGGCCTGGACGAGGACGGCATGCTCGACGAGGCCACCATGGCCCGGGCCCTGGAGTGCCTGGCACGCTTCGCCCCCTTCCTCGAGGGTGTCACCCAGGACCACCTGCGGGTCGTTGGCACCAACGCCCTGCGCGACGCCGCCAACAGCGAGACCCTCATCGAGCGTGCCGAGGCCAACCTCGGACACCGCATCGAGATCATCGCCGGCCGCGAGGAGGCGCGCCTGATCTACCTGGGGGCCGCCCACGCCCTGGCCGAGGATGGCAGGCGGCTGATCGTCGACATCGGCGGCGGCTCCACCGAGTTCATCATCGGCGAGCGCTTCGAGCCCCTGGCCCTGGAGAGCCTGCGCATGGGCTGCGTGACCTTCACGCGCCGCTTCTTCGGCGACGGCGAGATCAGCGAGAAACGCATGCGCCGCGCCGAGCTCGCCGCCCTCTCCGAGCTGGCCAACATCCGCCGCCCCTATCGGGAGCTGGGCTGGCAGGATCCGGTGGGCTCCAGCGGCACCATCAAGGCCGCCGCCGCGGTGCTGGCGGCGAGCGGGGCCACGCAGGAGGGTGTGATCACCCGCGAGGGGCTGGCCGAGCTGCGCCGTCGGCTGATCAAGGCCAAGCGCCTGGACAGGGTCTCCATGGAGGGCCTCAAGCCCGACCGCGCGCGGGTCTTCCCCGCCGGCATGGCGATCCTCGGCGCCATCTTCGAGGCCTTCGAGCTCGAGCACATGCGCTACGCCGATGGCGCCCTGCGCGAAGGCGTGCTCTACGACCTGGTGGGCCGCAACAGCGCCGAGGACAGCCGGCTCAAGACCCTCGACAACCTCAGTCGCGGCTATCAGGTCGACGCGCGCCAGGCCGACAACGTGGCCACCACGGCCCGGGCGCTGTTCGATCAGGTCAGGGGCGATTGGGAGCTTAGCGACGTCCAGGCACGCTTCCTGGAATGGGCGGCACGCCTGCACGAGATCGGCCTGGCCATCTCCCACAGCCAGTTTCACCGCCACGGCGCCTATCTGCTGGAGCACTCCGACCTCCCCGGCTTCTCGCGGCCCGAACAGCGCCTGCTGGCCTTCCTGGTGCGCGCCCACCGCCGCAAGTTTCCGCTCAAGGAGTGGCAGGCACTGCCCGCCCCCGATCGCGACTCCCATGCCCGCCTCGCCCGGCTGCTGCGCCTGGCGGTGATCCTCAACCACTCGCGCCCCGAGCAGCCCCCCGAAACACCGCGGCTCTCGGCCAGCGGCGACGCGCTGACGCTGGGCCTGGGCAGTGACGACGACCCGACACTGCTGCTCAACGACCTGGAGCAGGAAGCCACCTACCAGCAGGCCGCCGGCTTCGGCTTGACCCTGGGGCGCTGACCCGGCGCCAGCCCCCGGGTGCCTCAGTCCGTCCCTCGCCAGCCTTCGGCAACTACCAGCCACTGACCGGCACCCGGGTCGAGCACCGCTACCGGTATTTCTCCCGCCCGGATCACCACCAGCCGTCCTCGCACCCAGGGTGGCACCCCCAGCTCCTGAAGCAGCCGCTTGAGATCACGGCGTCCGCGCCAGGCCAGGCGCAGACGTTCGCCGCCGCGGCGCGCCATCGCCCGCAGGTCCCCTTCCCCATCCGGCGGCCCCGCCAGCGCGACCCGGCAGCTGCCATAGGGCGTGGCAAGCGGCGAGCGTCCATCCCAGGCTAGCTGCCACTCCGTCGGCAGTGCCGGCACCGGCGCCAGCAGGTAGAGATGACCGCGCCATACCCGCGCCTCGCCGCCGGGCCAGGCCACCCGGGTCTCGGCATCCTCCCGGGCATCCAGCTGGGCCAGCAGGCTCTCCAGGCGCCTCGCCGGCGGCAACGCCAGGCCCAGCCGCTCGCAGCAGTGGCGTATCAGCAGCCGACGGCGAGGCGCCGAGAGCCGGGACAGGCCGTCGCGGGGAAGGCGCCCCGGGGCACCGCCCAGCTCCTCCAGGTCGAGCTCTGCCAGCTCCGCCAGCAGGCCATCGGCCTCGGCACAGAGTGCCGCACTGCGGGCCAGGGCCCCGGCGGCATGGGGCCAGCGCTCGGCGAGCCGCGGCAGGATCGCATGGCGCAGGTAGTTGCGGTCCTGATCGGGCACGGCATTGCTGGGGTCCTCCGTCCAGGCGAGGCCGCGGTGGGCCGCCTCGGCCTCAAGTTCCGCCCGAGAGATGCCCAGCAGCGGTCGCTGCAGCTGACGCCGCTGCCAGTCACGGCCCATCGGCATGCCCGCCAGCCCCCGCACGCCACTTCCCCGCAGGGCAGCGAGCAGCAGGGTCTCGGCCTGATCGTCGCGGTGCTGGGCAAGCCACAGGCTCTCGCCCTCCGCCACGCAGCGGGCAAAGGCGGCATAACGCGCCTCCCGGGCGGCACCCTCCAGGCCCTGGCCGTTGGTCGGGTCGACGCTGACGTGTTCGACACTCAGTGGTACCCCCAGGCGCCGACAGAGCGTCCGGCAATGGGCCTCGAAGTCGGCGGCGGCCTGCTGCAGGCCATGGTTGACGTGAATGGCATGCAGCGGGCGGGGATGGCGCCGGCAGGCCTCGGCGCCAAGGGTGAGCAGCAGGGAGGAGTCGAGGCCGCCGGAGAGGGCGACCCATACTCGACGCCCCGGCGGGGTCTGCGCCAGGGCGTCGTCGATCAGGGACTGGAGGGGCAGCTCCTCAGGCCGGTGCACCATAGCTCATCAGCCGCTGGTAACGCCGCTCCAGCAGGGCATCGGTGTCCATCACGTCGAGGCGCTCGAGGCTGGCCAGCAGCGCCTCCTTGACTCGCTCGGCGGTCTGTACCGGCTGGCGGTGGGCCCCACCCAGGGGTTCCGGGATCAGGGTGTCGACCAGCCCCAGCTCCTTGAGGCGCTCGGCGGTGATGCCCATGGCCTGGGCGGCATCGGGCGCCTTCTCGGCGCTCTTCCACAGGATGGAGGCGCAGCCCTCCGGCGAGATCACCGAGTAGGTGGAGTACTGCAGCATGGCCAGTTCGTCGCACACACCGATCGCCAGCGCCCCGCCGGAGCCGCCCTCGCCCACCACGGTGGCCAGGATCGATGTGCGCAGCCGCGACATGACACCCAGGTTGTAGGCGATCGCCTCGGACTGGCCGCGCTCCTCGGCATCGATGCCGGGATAGGCGCCGGGCGTGTCGATGAAGGTGAGCACCGGCATCCGGAAGCGTTCGGCCATCTCCATCAGGCGGCACGCCTTGCGGTAACCCTCCGGGCGCGGCATGCCGAAGTTGCGCCGCACCTTCTCGTGGACATCGCGCCCCTTCTGGTGGCCGATCACCATGACCGGTCGATCGTCGAGGCGTGCCACGCCGCCGACGATGGCGGCGTCATCGGCGAAGCGCCGATCGCCGTGGAGTTCGTCGAAGTCGCTGAAGACGTGCTCCAGGTAGTCCAGGGTGTAGGGGCGCTGGGGGTGCCGGGAGAGCTGCGAGACCTGCCAGGGGGTAAGGTCCTTGAAGATCGACTCGGTGAGCTTGCGGCTCTTCTCCTCGAGGCGACCGATCTCGTCACTGAGATTGACCTGGCTGTCGTTGCCGACCAGCCGCAGCTCCTCGATCTTGGCCTGGAGTTCGGCGATGGGCTGTTCGAAGTCGAGATAGTTGGGATTCATGGGCAAGCCGCCTTGTTATCGTCTGCCACCGACCGACCAGCTGGGGTCCAGGACGGCATGAAAAAGAGTGAGGGGCATTATCGCACCCTCAACGCGCCACGCAAGGCGGCATCTTTACTGCCGGAGACCCTCGGGCTGATCCGGGGGAAGGTCTTCGAGGAGGCGCTGTGAACCCCTCCCTGGGCGCTACCGACGCCCTCCCTGGCGTAGGACCTCCTCTTCGGCCTTCCCCCGGCGCCCCTCGCTTGCATACTGCGCACCACGGCACACAGGCCGAAGCCCATAGCCCGGTTACCGATACTTCAGCCTTACCCCGTCCTGGCCCTGTACCTCGCGCAGGCCGATAAGCAGCTCATCGGTGGGGGCCACCTTCCACTCCTCGGCCAGCTCCAGCCAACCGGTGGCCTCGGCATTGCGGTAGCGCAGTCGCACCGGCAGGCCCTCGGCATTACGGTGGGGCTCCAGGCTCTCGCGCAGCGAGTCGACCAGGCGGCCGTTGACCGCCGCCCCGTCCAGGGAGAGCTCCACCGCCTGTCCGTAGCGGGTACGTGCCGCCACCATGGGGGTCACCTCCTTGCCGCGCAGGCGCAGGCCGCCGGAGTAGTCGTCGCTGGAGACCTCGCCCTCGACGATCAGCACCTGGTCGGCCTCCAGCTGGCCGCGCATCTGGTCGAAGAGCTCGCCGAACAGCGACGCTTCGATGCGCCCGGTGCGGTCGTCCAGGGTGAGGAAGGCCATGGTGTCGCCACGCTTGGACTTCATGGTCCTCACCCCCACCACCAGGCCGGCGACCCGCTGGGGCTCCCGGGAGGGCTTGAGATCGGCAATTCGGGTGGAGACGAAGCGCTCCAGCTCCTTCTCGTACTCGTCGATGGGGTGACCGGTGAGGTAGAGCCCCAGGGTGTCCTTCTCGCCGGCCAGGCGCTCCTTGTCGCTCCACTCGCGCACCCGCAGGTAATCGGCGTAAGCGTCGCCGCCACCCTCGCCCTCGTCCGGAGCGGCGAAGGCCTCTCCGAACATGTCGACCATGCCCAGGTTCTGGTTGGTCTGGTTCTGGGCGGCGGCCTTGAGGGCGTCGTCCAGGGCCGCGCTGAGCACCGCGCGATTGGGGCCCAGGGTGTCCAGGGCCCCGGAGCGGATCAGCGCCTCCAGGGTGCGCTTGTTCATGCGCCTGGGATCGACCCGGCGACAGAAGTCGAACAGGTCCGCGAAGGGACCATCGGCCTCGCGTGCCTCGACGATGGCGCCGATGGGCCCCTCGCCCACCCCGCGGATCGCCCCCAGGCCATACACGACACGTGCCTGGTCATCGACGCTGAACTTGTAGCCGCCGACGTTAACGTCCGGCGGGGTCACGGTCAGGCCGAGGTTGCGGCACTCCTCGATCAGCGGCACCACCTTGTCGAGGTTGTCCATCTCGGTGGACATCACCGCCGCCATGAAGGGGCCGGGATAGTGCGCCTTCAGCCAGGCGGTCTGGTACGAGACCAGCGCATAGGCCGCCGAGTGGGACTTGTTGAAGCCGTAACCGGCGAACTTCTCCACCAGGTCGAAGATGTTGCCGGCGAGATCGGCATTTATGCCGTTGGCTTCACACCCCTCCAGGAAGCCGGCGCGCTGCTTGGCCATCTCCTCGGGCTTCTTCTTGCCCATGGCGCGGCGCAGCATGTCGGCCTGGCCCAGGCTGTAGCCGGCCATCACCTGGGCGATCTGCATCACCTGCTCCTGATAGAGGATGATGCCGTAGGTGGGGGCCAGCACCGGCTCGAGCAGCTCGTGCTGGTAATCCGGGTGGGGATAGGAGATCTCCGCCCGGCCATGCTTGCGGTTGATGAAGTCGTCGACCATGCCCGACTGCAGGGGGCCCGGGCGGAACAGCGCCACCAGGGCGATCATGTCCTCCAGCGAATCGGGCAGCAGGCGCTTGATCAGCTCCTTCATGCCGCGGGATTCGAGCTGGAACACCGCCGTGGTCTCGGCGCGCTTGAGCATCTCGAAGGTGGGAGCGTCGTCCAGCGGGATGGTGTCGATATCCAGCGGACCCTCGCCACCCACGGCGCGCACCTTGTCGACCATCTCCAGCGCCCAGTCGATGATGGTCAGGGTGCGCAGGCCCAGGAAGTCGAACTTGACCAGGCCGGCATCCTCGATGTCGTTCTTGTCGAACTGCACCACCAGGCCGTTGCCGTCCTCATCGCAGAGCAGCGGCGAGAAGTCGGTGAGCTTGGTGGGTGCGATCACCACGCCGCCGGCGTGCTTGCCGGTGCCGCGGGTGATGCCCTCGAGCTTGAGCGCCATCTCCCAGATCTCGGCGGCCTCCTCGTCATTGTCGAGGAACTCCTTGAGCGCCGGCTCCGCCTCGATGGCCTTGCCGAGTGTCATACCCACCTCGAAGGGGATCAGCTTGGAGAGCTTGTCGCCCAGCGAGTAGGGCTTGCCCTGGGCTCGGGCCACGTCGCGCACCACCGCCTTGGCGGCCATGGTGCCGAAGGTGACGATCTGGGAGACCGCGTCACGCCCGTAGCGGTCGGCGACGTAGTCGATCACCCGGTCGCGCTTCTCCATGCAGAAGTCGACGTCGAAGTCAGGCATCGAGACCCGCTCGGGGTTGAGGAAGCGCTCGAACAGCAGGTCGTAGCCGATGGGGTCGAGGTCGGTGATCTTCTGGGCATAGGCGACCAGCGAGCCGGCACCGGAGCCGCGGCCGGGCCCCACCGGCACATCGTTGTCCTTGGCCCACTGGATGAAGTCCATCACGATCAGGAAGTAGCCGGGGAAGCCCATCTGGATGATGATGTCGAGCTCGAAGTCGAGGCGCTTTCGATAGCGGGCGTCGATCTCGGCATACTCGGTGCCGTCCCGGGGGTACTGCTCGGGCGGAAACAGGAAGTCGAGGCGCTCGGTGAGGCCGTCGTGGGAGACCTTGCGGAAGTACTCGTCCCGGGTCAGGCCCTCGGGGATCTCGAACTCGGGCAGGAAGATCTCGCCCAGGCGCACCTCGACGCTGCAGCGCGCGGCGATCATCACGCTGTTGGTCAGCGCCTCGGGGACGTCGGCGAACAGCTCCGCCATCTCCTCGGGGCTCTTGAGGTACTGCTCCTCGGTATACTTCTTCTCGCGGCGCCGGTCGTCCAGCGCCTTGCCCTCGCCGATGGCCACGCGGGTCTCGTGGGCCCAGAAGTCCTCCTTCTCGAGGAAGCGCACATCGTTGGTGGCCACCACCGGGGTGCCGGTCTCGGCGGCCAGCTCCACCGAGAGGTGCAGGCACTCCTCCTCCAGGGGGCGACCGGTACGCGTCAGCTCCAGGTAGAAGCGGCCAGGGAAGGCGGCATTCCACTGCGCCAGGATCTCCCGGGCCTCGCCGGGATGGTCGCCGAGCAGGTGGCGCCCCACCTCGCCGTCGCGACCGCCGGAGAGAGCGATCAGTCCCTCGCTGCGCTCCAGCACCCAGTCGCGCTGGAGCAGCGCCTGGCCCAGGCGCTGCCCCTCCATCCAGCCCCGGGAGATGAGTTCGGTCAGGTGCCGATAGCCCACCTCGTTCATGGCCAGCAGGGTCACCCGGTAGGGATGCGCCTCGTCCTGGGGATTGGTCAGCCACAGGTCGGCGCCGATGATTGGCTTGATCCCCGCGCCCTGGGCGGCCTTGTAGAACTTGACCAGGCCGAAGAGGTTGGCCTCGTCGGTGACGGCCAGTGCCGGCATGCCCAGCCCCGCCGCCTGCTTGACCAGCGGCTTGAGGCGCAGCAGGCCGTCGACCAGGGAGTATTCGGTATGGACGCGCAGATGGACGAAGGGCGTTGTCATAAAAGGCTCGGGGCTTGGCGGTATAAAGGTCAGTCTGGAAACCAGGCTATCGGGTCTGCCACATGACATGGAAATCGTATTCGACTCCGCTCGGAGCTGATCCGGCGACAGGCCTGCGGGAGAGGCGCTGTGAATACTTCCCTGTACGCTACCGATGCCATCCCTGGCATAGGACCTCCCCTTCGGCATGTCCCCGGCGCTCCTCGCTGCCTGCGTCTCTGGTGGCCAAGGACGGGTCAGAACAGCGCCAGCTGGCGCCTGACCGGGCCGAAGGAGCGGCGGTGCTCGGGCAGCGGCCCCAGGCGTTCCAGGGCGGCCAGGTGCTCGCGGGTCGGGTAGCCCTTGTGGCGGGCGAAGCCGTAGTCGGGGTGCCGGGCGTCGAGGGCCAGCATCTGGGCATCCCGGGCCACCTTGGCGAGTATCGAGGCCGCGGCGATGGCCGGGTGGCGGGCGTCGCCCTTGACCACCGCCTGGCCGGGCACATGATGCCCGGGCAGGCGATTGCCGTCCACCAGCAGATACTCGGCCGCCGGTTCCAGGCCGTCGATGGCGCGGCGCATGGCCAGGTGCGTCGCGTGGAAGATATTGAGTTCGTCCACCTCCGCCGGACTCGCCTCGGCCACGGCGAAGGCTAGCGCCCTGTCGCGTATCTCGGCGTCCAGCTCCTCGCGGCGCCTGGGGCTCAGGGTCTTGGAGTCGCCGAGCCCCGGGATCGGCCGGGACGGGTCGAGGATCACCGCGGCAGCCACGACACTGCCCACCAGCGGGCCACGGCCCACCTCGTCGACGCCGGCCAGCCGTTCGCCGCTGTAGTCGACCACCAGCGGCGGCAGGCCACCGCCGAGCGTCGCGCCCGCCGCCCTTGCCCGCTTCGAGGTCAAGGC